>JAACDD010000185.1 GCA_009937085.1 Bacteroidota bacterium | reverse complement strand
CCCGAGATTTTCAAAACCTTAGACTTGGGTACAGATGCTGCCTTATTACAGACTATTATTGTTGGAATTGTAAACTTCCTATTTACCATTATCGCTGTTAAAACGGTAGACAATTACGGACGTAAGCCGTTGATGTTTATTGGTGCGGTAGGCATGGCAGTTGCCATGATTGCCTTAGGATTTGCATTTTATGCTGAGATAGGCGGATACGCTGCGCTTATTTGTATGATGGTTTATGTAGCTGCATTTGCGTTGAGTTGGGGGCCGGTTACGTGGGTACTACTTGCTGAAATTTTCCCGAACGACATTCGCAACAAGGCCATGCCTATTGCGGTAGCAGCCCAGTGGCTTTCCAATTGGCTGGTATCAGCAACCTTCCCAGTAATGAATGAAAATTCATATCTAGTTGATACATTCAACAATGGCTTTGCTTATTGGATATATGGAATCATGTCTGTATTAGCTGCTGTATTTGTTCTCAAATACGTACCTGAAACAAAGGGCAAGACACTAGAAGAAATGAACAATCTCTGGAAAAAGAAATAAGCCTAAGGCGCAGGGCTTAGCTGCAAGGCATTAAAGTAAAAACCACCATTTCAAAAGGTTGAAATGGTGGTTTTTTATTGCTTACTTCTTAATGAATCGTATGGATTTTGTCTCGCCCTTAGTATTGAAGACATGTATAAAATAGATACCTGTATCAAGCTTAGACACGTTTAGCTTTAGGCTATTCGCATTTCTTTGTTGTTGAATGGCTAGTTTTCTGCCCAATACGTCGTAAACCGCAACACTTTCTTCGTCTGTAACGTTAATAAGCGTTAGCATGTCTTTGCTTGGATTGGGGTAGGCATAAACAGCAGTTGCTTGTGAGGGATTGTCTGACAGCGAAAGTGGTTGAGGTTGATATTCATAAGCTCCAATATCAACGACATCTCCAACAGTCGTGAAATCCACTTCATTTTCCCCTATGTTGACCAACGAAAAATTATCGATATAATAATCAACTCCTATATTATTGACTACGTCAGGCCCTTTTACATATAAAAAACTTTGATCGTTTTGGGTATGTGTATAATTATCTGTTAGCAGCACCCAGTCATTTGCTGATGCGGTTGCACTCGCTAAGTTTGTATACGTATCTGCGTTTTCAGCTGTAGTCACTCCATTGACTGTTGATTTGACAGTAAGTTGGACCAACCCACTTCCTTCAGCTAATTTTACCCAAACATAAAACGTATAGGTTTCGCCAACAGTAAGCAAATTATTTAAAAAAATTCTTGGGCTGTGAAAGTTCTTGGTGCGTGAAATGGTTTTTAGGCTTGTGCTACCCGTCTTTGCAGTTTCTGACGAGTTTGTAACGGAAGACCCAAAATTTGCCCAGCCACCATTATCTAACTCAAAACTAGTTGAGGAGATTACATTTTCTGGGATAACTGGTCTTGGATTTTTATTGATGTCAAGCGCGGGTGAATAGTCTGAGCTACCTGCATTAATAGCTGGTGAGTTTTGCTGTAAAGAAAAATCGGTACCATCAAGATAACCAGTCCACCCCGTTATAGTAGTAGCATCATCGTTCAAAGTAGGAGCATCCACAAATAATGGATCAACATTAATTTGATTTGCCGGTACTTGATTTCCTGGATAAGCAACAGTGCCATTCAAAAAAATATTATTTGTTGCAATTTTGGTTCCATCGTTGGCATTTTCGACTACATCATCAGTGTTGGGGTCATCAACAGTAAAAGGGTCGTCAACGTTATTTAACTTCAGCGCAGAATAATCGGAATTACGCGTGACTACTATGTTGTTTGCCACTGTCACGTTATAGACAAAATTAGCAATAATTCCAGCTACTTTTTGCCCCCCGTGCCTAGGATTACCTTCAATCACAGAAATATTCTGAATAATTTCATGTACGCCATTAAAGTAAATGGTGTTGTTTCTAATAATTGCAGAACTGTAATTTGACCTGTCAAAATTTATTCCGTTTTTACCATTATTGACACATAAATTATTTTCAAACAAAAAAGTTCCTAAATACCCAGGTCTAGGATTGG
>JAACDD010000184.1 GCA_009937085.1 Bacteroidota bacterium | reverse complement strand
TCTACGCCTAAGTCGCCACGAGCCACCATAAGTCCGTTACTTGCTTTTACAATTTCTTGAATGTTTACAAGCGCTTCTGGCTTTTCAATTTTTGAAATAATAGGAATATCGTACTCACCGTGTTTTTTAATGAGTTCTCTAAGGTCTTCGACATCTTGTTTGTGGAGGACAAACGATAAGGCAATCCAGTCGACATTTTTCTTGATGGCATAAATAGCATCGGTAACGTCTTTTTCTGTTAAGGCAGGTAACGAAATGTTGGTATTTGGAAGGTTTACGCCTTTTTTGGACTTTAACATGCCGCCTTGAATCACACGGGCCGTAACGGTTGCCTTTTTATCTGTTTCAACTACTTCGAAAATAAGTTTTCCATCATCCAACAGCACACGTTCGCCAGGGCTTACGTCTTTTGGAAATTGACTGTAGTTCATATAAATGGAATCTGCGGTGCCTTCTTCTACCTTTTCCGTTGTAAAGCGCACTACTTGTCCGGCTTCTACAAATGTATCTGGAGCCATTTTTCCAACGCGGAGTTTAGGCCCTTGAAGGTCGGCTAAAATACCAACGTGAAAACCGAGTTCTTGGTTGAGTTCACGAATAATTTGAATGCGCTCAGACACGTCTTCGTGATCGGCATGAGAGAAATTGACGCGGAACACATTTACACCATTTTCCATCATGGTTTTTATGGTTTCTCTGCTAGAGGAAGCAGGACCTAGTGTTGCTACAATTTTGGTTTTTTTAATTTTTCGCATGGTTAAAATGTTAGCTGTTCTTTGATATTATGTACGTTTATTGGCAGTCTATAGCACGATATTACACGCCCAATAGATTGAATTTTTTTTAGCACGGCATCGGTAAGACCGTTTACGCATACTAGTAGGTCGGCTTGTTCTAACTCGGGAAATAAATAAAACCGTTGTTCGCTTTGCGCGAAAAGGCTGTTTTCTGATTCGTTTTGTGTTGCCGTAATTTGGTTTTCAAGCACGCGCCATGTTTGTTGCATAACATCACAATTGTACTCGTAAACAGCAAATTTATGCTGATGAGCACGAATCGCAACATCTTCTTTGCTCCTAAACAACGAAAGACCAAGTAATCGGTTAAGCTGGAAAACAAATAGATATGATGGGAGTACTGTGTGCACACAAACGACGTCTTGGTCATCTACTTCTGATTCTAAGTTAAGTTTGTGTGTTACCATAAAAATTGGCTTTTGCTAAGATACGATACAAAAACAAAAGTCCGCTTGTATATTGAAAGCGATAATGTTTTTTTAATGCTTGCTTTGAATGGATTTAATTTGATGCTGAAATTGAAAGTACGCTCGCTTTGAAACCTTCTCAACAGCCTTTTTTTTGTTCGTTGCACGCGCAGACGCAATTACCTTATTGTCTAACCAAAGTTTTGCTTTGTAATGAGTTGCTTTTTCAGCCCCACTGTCATCTATTACTTCGTATCTAAAGTCTAAGCGCCTTTTTTGAAACCACTCCACAATTAGGCCTTTATAGCTCAACACTTGATTGCGCAGCTTGTTCAAATCAACGTGAGGCGTAATCACACACGAATATACAAATGCAGAACAGGCATCAAAACCACGGTCTAAATACACCGCACCAACAAGTGCCTCAAACAAATTCCCGTGCACGTCTGGCCCGTATTTTTTTTGTGGCACATTGGATGCCAAGTGATGAATTAACCCCAACCCTTCACCAATTTGGTTTAGAAAATCACGCCGTACAATTTTGGAGCGCATTAGCGTTAGCGAACCTTCGTTATTTTGTGGAAGCTCTCGAAATAAATACGCCGCAACAATTGTATTTAAAACAGCATCGCCCAAAAACTCCAAGCGCTCATAGTTTATCTTTTTTCCATCCGCATCGGTTTCTTCCATAGAAGTATGCGTAAATGCTCTAGTGTAAAGCGATAAATCTTTTGGAGAAATTCCTGTAATGCCCTTAACAACAGCGAACAATGGTTCTTGCTTGTTGGAACGTCCCGACCGCAAAAACCGTTGAAGTTTCATATCAATCCATTTTAGCAAACAAAACGCAAGCGTTATGCCCGCCAAAGCCAAAAGT
>JAACDD010000183.1 GCA_009937085.1 Bacteroidota bacterium | reverse complement strand
TGTTCAGGAAATGTTTTTAATGTGTCTAAAAGTAATCTTGCAGGAACTGCAATCTTACCCTCCTGAGTAGCTTCAACCTGCAGCGATGCGCTGATGGTAGTTTCAAGGTCAGTAGCGGTAAGACGCAATTGACCAGGGTGAAGCTCAAATAAGATATGATCTAAAATGGGAAGTGTATTACTACTGTTTAACACGCCGCTTAGCGTCTGTAGTTGACGTAACAGTTGCGTACTAGATACAATAAAGTTCATGGTGTGTGTGTTTAACTACAAATATATTGTTTCAATCCACCAACCTAAAACAAATTTATTAACAGCTAGCCTGCAGTTATGAACGCTACTCGAACAGGATCCAAATACGATAGTCCAAATAAGGTGCTAGCACCACCGCCATAATTTGGATTTCCTTTATAAATAGCAAGTTCCAAATGCCCTTGACTGTTGAAAAGCGCTAGTTTTTTACCATCTTCTTCTCGATTTTCTTTTGGAACGTCAAACCGAATAACCTCATGATAGTCATTGTAAACATGCTCAAAATTGTGATTCCGCGCATGTATTACAAAAGCACGTTGCTGACCAACCTGCTCAAATAATTTTTTTGTGATGTTCGTAATAACATTCCCGTACCGGTCAACATGTAACACGTGACCTTGTATTTCAGTTTGTTGCGGGTTAATCCTAGGAACATGTTGCGTACGTTGCTTGAGTCCATCACAATTTGCGCCAATTACACTTAGTGCACCGCCTCGATGTAAATGTGCAATGGCATGAATGGCTTTATCGAGTGGTGTAGGCTTAGGAAGGGTTATTTTAATACATTGTGTGGGGTTGAATTCAGGCTCCAAAAGCGATAAAAAGCCATTGTTGGTACAAACAAAATAATGCTCATTAAGTAATGCAATAATCAATTCCTGCTCCGGTGTTTCATTAAAATCAACTCCAATAAAATGAATACTCCCTTCTGGAAAATTACGATAAACAGAACGCACTACGTAAGCAGCTTGCCCAATATGAAAGGGATCAATTAAATGCGAAATATCTACAATCTCTGGTGCTTCGAGCTGTTGATACAAACGTGCTTTTAATCCAGCAACATAGGCGTCTTGTAAACCAAAATCTGTTGTGAGCGTTATAAGCGCCATGAAATAACCTTAAGTTAATTTATCAAGCCAAAAATTGCTTAATTTTGATTGCAAAGTTACCAAAATTCAATCCCTTAGGGTTTATTTTTTAAAAACAGACATTTGAACGAAATTACAATCGAGTTAGCCGAGGTCAATCCCACAGAGTTTTACGGAGGAAAAAACAATAAAAACATCGCTCTTTTAAAAAAGTACTTCCCCAAAATAAAGATCGTTGCTCGCGGAAATAAAATAACCGCTTTTGGAGAAGAAGATTTACTTGAAGTATTTGAAAAACAAGTAGATAGACTTGTATCGCACTACGGAAAATACAATTCACTTAACGACGAAACCGTGCTACAAATTTTAGAAAGCGATGAAGAGGATAGCTTTGGATTAGATCCAGATGATAACAAAGTGATTTTGCACGGCGTTGGCGGAAAAATAATCAAAGCGCAAACACTAAACCAAGCCAAGCTCGTAGAGGCTATGGCAAAAAACGATATGGTTTTTGCTGTTGGTCCTGCCGGTACTGGTAAAACATATACAGGTGTTGCTTTGGCTGTCAAAGCGTTGAAATCCAAACAAGTAAAACGTATTATCTTGACACGCCCAGCTGTTGAAGCAGGTGAAAATTTGGGTTTTCTACCAGGGGATTTAAAAGAAAAGTTAGACCCGTATATGCAACCGCTTTACGATGCATTACGTGACATGATTCCGAATGAAAAACTCGATAATTATATCGAAAATGGCATCATCCAAATTGCGCCAATGGCATTTATGCGCGGAAGAACGTTAGATAATGCTTTTGTGATTTTGGACGAAGCTCAAAACACCACACACAACCAAATGAAAATGTTTTTAACTCGAATGGGTAAAAACGCGAAGTTTATGATTACCGGTGACCCCGGTCAAATTGATTTGCCACGACGCGTGATATCAGGTCTTAAGGAGGCAATTCTTGTGCTGAACGGCGTTAAGGGTATAGGTATGATTTATTTGGATGATAAAGATGTCATTCGTCACCGATTGGTAAAAAAGGTAATTGACGCTTACAAACAAACTGAACATCACAATTAATATGTTGCAAACACTTATGCATTCCGATTTAAACCTAACAGGTTTGAAATCAAAATACACGGGGAAAGTTCGCGAGGTATACGCCTTGAATAACGATACATTGGTAATGGTAGCCACAGATCGTCTTTCAGCGTTTGATGTTGTTATGCCTAGAGGTATTCCCTACAAAGGACAAATTTTAAATCAAATTGCGGCCCATATGTTGGCAGCAACAGCTGATATTGTACCAAACTGGCTTATTGCTACTCCAGATCCAAATGTAGCAGTAGGAATTTCTTGCGAACCGCTAAAAGTTGAAATGGTTATTCGCGGTTATTTGGCAGGTCATGCAGCAAGAGAATATGCGTTAGGTAAACGCACACTGTGTGGCGCGTCTATGCCAGAAGGAATGCGTGAAAATGACATATTTC
>JAACDD010000182.1 GCA_009937085.1 Bacteroidota bacterium | reverse complement strand
TGAAATCGAGCGGATTGGAAAAAACGCAAAAGCTTTTGTTATAAATCATCATGAAGCAAAACAAGTTGCTGAAAAATATGTTGAAACTTGGACTAAGGCTGCGAAGTAGCGGAAATAAATTCATTCCAATCACGAATATAGTCTTCTTCCTCATATTCCTCAGAAGCTAGCACCAAACAAACGGAACCTGCCGAAAAATTACGCAGTTCACGCCAAACCATGGTTGGAATAAGTACGCCTTTTGTGGGATTGTGAAGTGTTACGGATTTTTGTTTTTGACCATCTTTTAAAACCAACTCAAAACTTCCACTTAAAGGAATAATAAGTTGAAGTAAATTTTTATGTGCATGGCCACCACGTTCACTACCGCTTGGCACATCAAATAAATAATAAACACGTTTGGGTTTAAAAGGAAGTTTGCTGTTTTCCAAAACAGCTAAATTCCCTCTTGGATCTTTAATACTTGGTATGTCTAACCACTTAACTTCCATATTATTTAGCTAATTTTTTACGCAATAAAAATACAACCAAAACCAAACATCCTATATATCTGACTGCATTTGCCATTATAATTCCTTCAATTCCGAATACATCAATCCAATACAAACTTAAACCAATAAGCACTGAAAAAGAGAATAATTCTATAACGATGAAATCTATCAAACGCTTTTTGGCTACCAAATAATACCCAAATACAAGAAAAATAGCGCGAAACCAATCTGCCGTTAATTGCCACTTAAAAAGAGATGTAATCGACATAAAATCAGAAGTATAAAGCAACTTAATAATGGGGTTACGAAATAAGTAAACCAAGATTAATCCGATAGTTACTATCGGCAATAATGTTTTTAGAATTTCTTTAGATTCTTTTAATAACTGAAATGAGGTATTATGCTCCGAGTAACGAGGCAACACATACATAGAAAACACAGCCGTTATAAAAATAAAATAATTAGCAGATATCCCGTTTAATGCCGTCCAAAGCCCTGCAGATTCTACATCGATTCTGGTTGATATTAACGTCCTTAATCCAACTTCTACGGCATGAACGCACCCCACAGAAATAAGGGTCATCGCCATATAAGGAATTAAGGTCTTTATTTTTGACACATCAAATGCAAGCCTGTCAGGAAGCATCGATTTGTATGGCGTCGATTTAAAGTGATAAACGTAAAGTAATGCTCCGAAAAAGGGGCGTAAAAGTATTGCTATAAGACCGCCTTTCAAGTCGTAAAAGTACAAGAGTACAACCATGGAAACTGCTGTAAATACTGCGGTAATAACCTGAATATTAGAAACGGCCTTAAATGCTTTCTTTCCAGTTAAAACAGATTCAACAAGCACCATCAACCCAACAAATGGCACACTAAAAAGAACCGCTAAAACGAGTGATCCCGAAGGCTTACCAAAGAAAAGCTGTAAAGCAATCCACTCTTGTTGCCAAAACAACATCATCATTACAATAATGCTGGCACTAATAAAAAGGGTAAGCAAGGAATTAAAAAGAAGTCGTAATGATGTGGTGTCTTTTGTACCAGCAACTTCTGAAATAATACCGTTTCTAGCACCCACAGAAGAAAAAGACCCCAGAACTTCCAAAAGGTTACGCAAATTGGCTATTAAGGCTAAACCAGAAGCCCCAACAAAAACAGCAATAGCTTTCTGCGAAATAAGACCTACAAATAATCTGATAACACCAGCAGTTCCTGTGTATCCAATTACACGGAATAACATGTTGTTTTTTAGTGCTTTTAATGCTTTCACGAATAGGCGTTTAAAGCATCTATTATGTGCTGAACTTCTGCGTCATTTAAACTAGAGTATAATGGAATACTCACCACCTCTTCATGGTAGCGCTCTGTAACAGGAAGGCTTAAGCTGTTGTAATCCTGAAGCGCTTTTTGTTTATGCGGCGGAGTGGTATAATGAATTAAGCTCCCCACATTGTTAGTTTCCAAAAAAGCCATAAAACCTGTTCTATTAGCAACTCGGACTACAAACAAATGAAACACATGGGACTTATCCTGAGGATGTATAGGAAGTGTGATTTTTACGTTTTTTATCTCATTGGTATATCGAGATGCTATAGCTAAACGACGCTCAAGTACGTTCTGATAGTCATTGAGTTTGACACTTAAGAACCGGGCTTGAAGTGCATCCAGTCGCATATTAAACCCAAGGGTGTCGTGTGTATATTTTTTAGGCGACCCGTAGTTTTGAAGAATACGAATTTGTTTTTCAAGCGCATTACTATTGGTTGTGACTGCACCTGCATCGCCTAATGCCCCTATATTTTTTGTTGGGTAAAAACTAAAAGCACCAGCATCGCCAATAGCTCCCGCTTTAAATCCTTTTTTTGAAACAGCGCCATGCGCTTGCGCAGCATCTTCAATCAATAACAAATTATATTGCTGCGCGAAATCTTGAAAGGCTTCCACGTCAATAAGTTCCCCATAGAGGTGCACCACCAAACAAGCCTTTGTTTTGGGAGTTGTTAAACGTTGGGCTTCGTTAACATCCATGCCAAATGATCCGTCTTTTGGCTCCACAAAAACAGGTATTAACCCAGCTTGTATTACCGCTAAAACAGTAGCAATGTACGTGTGTGCGGGCACCAATACCTCATCTCCTTCTGCAAGGATTCCTAATGATTTATATCCTTCAAAAATCAAACGAAGTGCATCAAGTCCGTTGCTCGTTCCAACACAAAAATCGGTTCCACAAAAAGCAGCAAATTCTCGTTCAAAGGTTGTTACTGCATCCCCTAAAATATACTGACCGCTTTCTAAAAAAAGCGATAGCTCTTTGGCATACGCTTTTGCATATGCGTCATTTTCGGATTTTATGTTGAAAAATGGAATCATTTCAGACGGTTTTCTAGCAATGTATAATTTTTAGTTTCAATTGCATAATAAGGTTGGGTATCGTTACAGGCTCTAAAACTTTCTTTCCAATAAAGTAATCCGTTGTTAACACATACACCTTGCTCTTCTGATGAAGAACCAAAACTAAAGTTGTGACTCCCTATGAACTCTTTAATTACATTATCAATTAAATAATCTAATGATCCATCATTCCTATTGTCGTCTCCAGCAATATACTGCGCATGTACAACATGCTTGTGAATAAAAAGAACAATACCTGCACGCAATAAGCCATTTTGAAAAGCCCCAAAAAGCTGAATCTGTTTCGGGAATTTTTTAGCTAATAATTCAATTTCTTTGCTTGTATGCACAGGGGAAACATCGAATCGCTTACCTAAATTTGGTTCTAATAAGTTGGTCCAAAAAGAAGCATAATCATCAAAATTTCGAATCTCTAATTTTTCTTTAGCTGCTTTTTTTAGATACTTATTCCTGTCTTTATTTGGTTTTGTATAATCGCCTTTTGGAAGGTATGCGTAAATATCCGCTCGTGGATTTTTTGAACGCAACCAATGAATGATGATTTTATCTGATGAATCACATGCATATGAGCTTGGAATGGCTTTTAAATATAAATGTGCAACATCTTGGCTATTTAAATAGCGAAGCAATTCGTAAAAAGCAGAAACGCGAGTAGCAAAATAGGTGAACGGTTTGAAAACAAGGCCTCCATAACTTAATCCTTGATGAGAATGAAGAATATTGTCAGCATCAATATTAGCGGGCATAATCGCTATCAATTTGTTTTCTTGAAAAACCATTAGCGAGTAATCCGTAAAACGGTCTCTATGGTATTCCATAAAATCACGATAAAATAAAATGGAGTGTACTTCGGCTTGAGAGACAAAATCATCCCAAAGTTGCTTATTTACACCACTATACCGTTGAACGTGTACGTTTTTCATTCAATACTAAAACGCAAACTTAGCAAATAAATTACCCTATTTGCTTACCACGACGTTTACGTTCGTTTTCGTCTAGGTATATTTTTCGCAAACGCAACGAGTTTGGAGTAACTTCTACGTACTCATCTTTTTGAATATATTCCAATGCTTCTTCTAAGCTAAAGGTTATTGGCGGAGCCAGTTTAACCTTGTCATCAGAACCAGAAGCACGTACGTTTGAAAGTTTTTTAGTTTTTGTTACGTTGACTACCAAGTCGTCTGCACGAGAATTTTCGCCAATTACTTGTCCGGTATAAATTTCATCCCCCGGTGGAATAAAGAATTTCCCTCTGTCTTGAAGTTTGTCTAACGAATAGGGAATTGCCGTTCCTTTTTCCATTGAAATCAATGAACCATTTATACGTCCAGGAATTTCTCCTTTATAGGGGGCAAATTCAATAAATCGATGATTCATAATGGCCTCTCCAGCAGTTGCAGTGAGTAGCTGATTTCGTAACCCAATAATACCACGTGATGGAATTTTAAACGAGCACATCATACGTCCGCCTTTAGGTTCCATGGCGGTCATCTCCCCTTTTCGCATGGTAACCATTTCAACAGCTTTCCCTGAAACGTCTTCGGGTAAATCGATTGTTAATTCTTCGATAGGTTCGCATTTTTTTCCATCAATTTCTTTAATGATAACTTGAGGTTGTCCAATTTGCAACTCATACCCTTCACGGCGCATGGTTTCAATAAGTACCGACAAGTGCAATACACCACGTCCAAAAACCATAAACTTATCTGCAGAATCTGTAGGATCTAGTCGCATAGCTAAGTTACGCTCTAACTCACGCTCTAACCTATCTTTAATGTGGCGTGAGGTAACAAATTTTCCTTCTTTACCAAAAAACGGAGAGTCATTGATCGTAAACAACATACTCATTGTAGGCTCATCAATAGCGATGGTAGGCAAGGCTTCAGGGGCTTCTATATCCGCAATCGTATCGCCAATTTCAAAATCCTCTAAACCAACAACAGCGCATAAGTCGCCTGCTTGCACCTCATCAACTTTTTTTCTACCCAATCCATCAAACACCAAGAGTTCTTTGATTTTTGACTTCACAACAGACGCATCTCGCTTTACTAAAGAAACTGTATCTGAAGCTTCTAGTACACCACGATGCAAACGTCCAATGGCAATACGCCCAGTAAAGGAAGAATAATCCAATGAAGTGATCAACATTTGCGTATTACCTTCGGAAACTTTCGGTGCAGGAATATGTTCAACTACGGCGTCGAGAAGTGGCTCAACCGAATCGGTTTGTTTTTGCCAATCGTCTGACATCCAATTATTTTTTGCTGAACCGTACAACACAGGGAAATCTAACTGCCACTCCTCAGCGCCCAATTCAAACATCAAGTCAAAAACAGATTCATATACCTCCTCAGGTGTACAATTTTCTTTATCCACCTTATTGACAACCACAATGGGCTTAAGCTTTAAATTAATGGCTTTCTGCAACACAAAACGCGTCTGTGGCATAGGTCCTTCAAAGGCATCTACTAGCAATAAAACGCCGTCTGCCATATTCAAAACACGCTCTACTTCGCCTCCAAAATCGGCGTGACCAGGTGTATCAATAATATTGATTTTGGTGTTTTTATATTGAACAGAAACGTTTTTGGATAGAATCGTAATCCCGCGTTCTCGCTCTAAGTCGTTGTTATCAAGGATAAGCTCGCCCTTGGTTTCGTTATCTCTAAAAAGTTGACAGTGGTGAAGAATTTTATCAACCAGAGTTGTTTTACCATGATCTACGTGTGCGATGATGGCAATATTGCGGATATTTTCCATAGTGTGTTTTGCGCGGCAAATGTACGTTTTTTGTGTTCAACAGGGCGTGAATTGCGTTAGCATTATCCGTATTTTTGCAATATGGATCAATTTGTAAAACGTCAATCGGAATCAAATCAATTTTTTCTCTTAGCTGGACCATGTGCCATTGAAGGGGAAGACATGGCAATACGCATTGCAGAACAGCTTGTAGAAGTAACCGACAAACTTCATATACCCCTTGTTTTTAAGGGAAGTTTTAAAAAAGCGAACCGAAGTAGGCTGGATAGTTTCACGGGAATCGGTGACGAAAAGGCCTTAAAGATTTTAAGAAAAGTAGGCGAAGCCTTTAATGTGCCTACCGTTACAGACATTCACGATGTTGCAGACGCAACAATGGCTGCAGAATATGTAGATGTACTGCAAATTCCGGCGTTTTTGGTACGTCAAACCGATTTGGTCGTGGCTGCAGCCAATACAGGTAAGTATGTAAATCTTAAAAAAGGACAGTTTATGAGTCCTGAAAGTATGCAACATGCTGTTACCAAAGTAACCGAATCTGGAAACACAAACGCATGGATTACAGATCGCGGCACCATGTTTGGGTATCAAGACATGGTCGTTGATTTTAGAGGTGTTCCTGTGATGAAGTCGTTTGCACCAACCATACTAGATGTTACGCATTCACTCCAGCAACCAAACCAGGCAAGTGGCGTTACGGGCGGACGACCAGAGCTTATTGAAACGATGGCTAAAGCTGGAATTGCCGCAGGCGTAGACGGGTTATTTATGGAAACCCACCATGATCCTAGTACTGCCAAGAGTGACGGAGCAAATATGCTTTCTTTACATCTTCTGGAGGGATTACTCACACGACTAGCAATACTTCGTAAAACAGTCAACGAGATTTCGTAAATTTGCATCCCTTTTGGGAATAGTTCTTTGAATACATGGGGTCGACTGGTATTGACAGCGAGATTCATGACGATGTAAGCAAGTCGAGCGCTGGACTACAGCTCGTAAATCTCATAGTACCACCATTTTAAATGGCGAGAATAACTACGCTCTTGCAGCCTAATTGACTGAATTATAGTAAGTCACTGGCCCTAGTCC
>JAACDD010000181.1 GCA_009937085.1 Bacteroidota bacterium | reverse complement strand
ATTGGATTATACTACTCGCTTATTGACTGGCATCATCCAGACTTTTTAGTAAACGAACACATTCATCCCGAGCGAAACAATCAGCAGGAAATAGAGAATGATAAAAACCGAGACAAGAAGAAATTTCAAAAGTTCTTAATGAATCAAATAACAGAGCTTTTGACCAATTATGGGAAAATTGACGTCTTGTTTGCAGACTTTTCATACCCGCATAAAAAAAATGGAAAAGGAAAATCATATTGGAATTCTGAAGCGCTTTATAAGCAAATTCGCAAGCTGCAACCTCAAATTATTTTAAACGATAGACTTGATTTAGAAGAAGAGGGTGGCTGGGATTATAAAAGCCCAGAGCAGTTTATGCCTCAAAATTGGGTCACCTATCAAGGAGAAAAAGTGCCTTGGGAAACTTGTCAAACTTTTTCGGGTTCTTGGGGTTATCACAGAGACCAATACAGCTGGAAAAGCCCAAGACAAACTATAGTTATGTTAATTGAAACGGTAAGTAAAGGAGGTAATCTACTCCTAAATGTTGGGCCAACTGCTAGAGGCCTCATACAAGATGAGGCAGTTGAACGTTTAGAGGCTACCCAAAAGTGGATGAAATACAACAGTCGTGCTATATATGGCTGTACGGCAGCGCCAGAAGAATTTGAAACACCAGATAATTGCCTTTTGACCTATAATCCAAAAACCAATAGGCTGTATGTGCATGTGTTGGAGTGGCCATTTAAAACAATCTACCTGCCGGGCTTGGCTGGAAAAGTCAAATATGCCCAAATTTTAAACGATGCATCAGAATTGAAATTGGGCATCCAAAAAGGCGCTTGGTTGGACGATGTATCAGATGGCGACAATGGATTAAAAATCAATATACCCGTGCGTTCACCCAACGTGGAGATTCCCGTAATTGAGCTTTTCTTGAAATAACATAAATCAAATGAAACTCCAGGCATTATTTTTATGTGCCCTCTTTGTGAGTAGTTGCACACAGCAATCTGCTCCAAAAAAGCACATAAACAAACCGCCAAATATTATTATTGTTTTAACAGATGACCAGGGTTTTAAAGATGTGGGTTTTAACGGATCTCAAGATATTTTGACCCCCAACATTGATAAGCTTGCAAAACAAGGTATTGTATTTTCAAATGGATATGTGTCACATCCGTATTGCAGCCCTTCAAGAGCGGGCATTATGACAGGGCGATATCAGCAGCGTTTTGGTCATGAACACAATGTTCCGTTTGATTCCGAAGATGAGACGATGGGTACCCCAACAACAGAAGTTTTTCTTCCCCAAAAAATGAAAGACGCCGGCTACAATACCTATGCCATTGGCAAATGGCATTTGGGCGACCATCCATCATTTTTACCACACAACCGAGGCTTTGATAAGTGGTTTGGCTTTTCTGGTGGTAATATGAATTTTTGGGGTTTTCCGCAAAAGAACAACCGTATGCATGTGCAGCGTAACGACTTCAAAGTCAACGCAAGCGAACTAAGTTATCTGACAGATGATTTCACAAAAGAAGCCTTGTCAAATATCGAGCAAAACGGAGACAAGCCATTCTTTATGTTTTTGTCTTACAATGCACCACATAGCCCAGACCACACAACCATTGAATATTTAAATAAAACAGCACATATAGAGTTTGGAAAGCGAAGTGTTTATGGTGCTATGATAGCTGGTATTGACAGCGGGGTCGGGAAAATTGATGCACTTTTGACCAAAAAAGGCATCAGAGACAATACCATGATTATTTTTCTCAGTGATAACGGGGGTAGGCTAGACGCAGCTAATAACAATCCCTACAGAGGTCACAAAGGAATGCTTTTTGAAGGAGGAATTAGGGTGCCTTTTGCGTTGTCTTGGCCCGCCAAGTTGCCGATAGGTATTACCTATTCAGCACCTATTATTTCCCTTGATTTGTTTGCCACATGCATGGCTGCAGCAGGCCTTGAGTCAAATGCCTCCGACAAGCTAGATGGCATAAACCTTTTGCCTTTTTTACATGCAGCCAATAGCCAAGGTAATGAAAGAACGCTATACTGGCGTGTAGCCAGTGGAGAAGAATATGCCATTAGAAAAGGAAACTTTAAGCTGATTAAAAGCGCTTATAAAAACAAAACCATGCTTTTCGATTTAGAGCAAGATGAAATGGAAATATATGACGTTGCTGCTGAGCATCCATCCGTTGTAGCTCAATTGCTTAAATTGTATGAAAATTGGGACAGCGAATTACTGCCACCACTTTGGACAGATCCGCACATGGAAAATGTCAAAAAAGAGGAAGCAAACACCAAGAAGATTAGGAAAAAATCGCTATCCAAAAAAGAGCAACAGCACTATGACTAGTCGAAATTCTTTTAGCGCTCTGTCTTGGAAAAGCAACTGTTTTTTATTCCTATTTTTTATTTGCTTAAGCACACTGGGCTTTGCGCAACGAACAGCATCAGCAAAACCAAATATCATCTTTATTCTTACGGACGACCATCGCTATGATTTGCTTGGGGCTACAGGAAATGAATTAATCCAAACCCCAAATATTGACAAATTAGCTGAAGACGGGATACTCTTTACAAATGCCCATGTCACCAGCGCTATTTGCACACCCAGCAGGGCTTCCATGCTTTTAAGTCAGTTTGAGCGAAAGCACAATGTCAATTTTAACTCCGGAACCAGCGTTTCTGAGGATGCTTGGAAAACGTCCTACCCCGTAGTGCTTCGAAACAATGGTTACTACACAGGATATATTGGAAAAAACCATGTGCCTATAGGCGATGGTGGCTATAAGTCAGGTGTGATGGAGGCTTCTTTTGATTATTGGTATGCAGGTCATGGGCATCTCCTTTTTTACCCCAAAGACCGACACGAAATATTCAAGGGTGCTAAGAACGATACACAGGTTGAGATTTTAGATGAAGGCGTTACCGACTTTTTCAGTAACGAACACAAACTCAAAGGGGCAAAGCATTTTTTAAAGCGCATTCCCAAAGACAAGCCCTTTTGTATGAGCATCAATTTCAACTTGCCGCATGGCGCAAGTACCAGTACCATGAAAATGCGCCCATCAGATTCCGATACCTACAAAACCCTATACCGCGATTTAGATATACCTATGCCCAAGCACTATGTCGCCAAGGCAGATATAATAACACCAAAACTCCCTGCCGATGTATTGCACGCAGCAGATAGGCAAGATATTTATGACTTTGTTGACAAAGAAGTCAGCTTGCGTGAGCGTATGATTCGAAATATGCAGGCCGTAACAGGAATTGATGGTCTTGTTGGGAACCTAAGGGAAACCCTTAAGCGTTTAGGCCTAAATGAAAATACCATCATTATTTTTACTTCTGATCATGGAATTTTTTGGGGCGAATACGGCTTGGGCGGCAAGGCACTTTGTTATGAAGTAAACACGAAAGTCCCCATGATTGTTTACAATCCAAGCGCCTCAAAGAAAAGAAGGGGT
>JAACDD010000180.1 GCA_009937085.1 Bacteroidota bacterium | reverse complement strand
CACTCAATACCAATTTTGCAAAAAAATTAGCCAAACTAATTAAGCAAGAGAAACGCAATAGAATTCCAACATTTGATCTCAATGCAGAGCCGCTTATGGATGTAAATGCCATTATGGATGTTATTCCACATAGGCCTCCATTTTTGTTGGTAGACAAAATTTTAGAGCTTAGCGATACGCATATTGTTGGTGTAAAAAGCATCACAATGAACGAGCCGTATTTTGAGGGGCATTTTCCAGGACAACCTGTTATGCCTGGCGTATTACAAATAGAAGCGATGGCGCAAGCTGGGGGCGTTTTGGTGTTAAGCACAGTACCAGACCCAGAAAACTACCTCACTTTTTTTATGAAAATTGAAAATGCCAAATTTAAAAAACCTGTTGTTCCAGGAGACACCTTAGTGTTTAAAATGGAATTATTATCGCCTATAAGACGTGGTATTTGCCATATGCAAGCCACGGCATACTCAAGAGGACGTATAACTACTGAGGCTGAAATGATGGCGCAAATTGTACGAAAAGACCAAGTAAAAGTATGAATCAACCATTAGCATATGTGCATTCCGATGCCAAGATTGCCAAAAACGTAGTTATTGAACCCTTTACCACAATACATAAAAATGTTATCATAGGCGAAGGAACATGGATTGGTCCTAATGTAACCATCATGGAAGGCGCCAGAATTGGTAAAAATTGTAATATATTCCCTGGTGCTGTAATCAGTGCTGTTCCACAAGACTTAAAGTTTAATGGCGAGAATACTACCGCAGAAATTGGGGATAATACGACAATCCGTGAGTGCGTAACGATTAATCGCGGCACTAGTTCAAGAGGAAAAACAAGTATTGGAAGTAATTGTCTAATCATGGCGTACTCGCACGTAGCGCATGATTGTTTTGTTGGGGACTATTGCATCTTTTCAAATAACAGTACGTTAGCCGGGCACATCACTGTTGGCTCTCACGTTATTTTAGCTGGAATGACTGCTGTACATCAGTTTTGTTCTATCGGTGACCACGCATTTGTAGCGGGAGGTTCTTTGGTCAGAAAAGACATTCCACCTTTTGTAAAAGCAGCTCGTGAGCCACTTTCATATGCAGGTGTAAACTCTGTTGGATTACGACGAAGAGGATTTGATTCAGACAAAATCAAAGAAATTCAGAGTATATACCGCATTTTGTATCAAAAGAATTTTAATAACACCCAAGCCACACAGATTATTGAAGCTGAAATGGAAGCCTCAACAGAGCGCGATGATATTTTGCAGTTCATTAGGCAATCACAGCGTGGTATTATGAAAGGATATATTCAAAACTAATTATGGCATCAACATCAGATATCCGCAAAGGACTTTGTATTCATTACAACAACGACATTTTTAAAATCATTGAATTCTTGCATGTAAAACCAGGGAAAGGACCTGCGTTTGTTCGTACAAAACTTAAAAGTGTTACTTCTGGAAAAGTGATAGACAACACGTTCTCAGCTGGACATAAAATTGAGGATGTTCGTGTGGAAACTCGAAAATTTCAGTTTTTGTATGCCGAAGGAGACATGTATCACTTCATGAATACGGAAGACTACAACCAAATTGAACTTCAAGAAAGCATTTTAGACCAACCTAAATTGATGAAAGAAGGGGAGGTTGTAACAGTGATGACGAACACTGAAGACAACAGTCCACTTTCTGTAGAAATGCCAGCAAGTGTTATTTTAGAAATTACACACACTGAGCCAGGTGTTAAAGGGAATACGGCAACCAATGCCACAAAACCCGCCACTGCAGAAACGGGTGCAAAAATCAATGTACCACTCTTTATTAATGAGGGAGATAAAATAAAAGTAGATACCGAAAAGGGATCATATATAGAACGAGTTAAAGCATAACATGAGCGTATTAGTAAATAAAACATCGAAAATAATTGTACAAGGATTCACAGGAAGTGAAGGAACATTTCACGCCGGTCAAATGATTGATTATGGCACCAATATTGTTGGTGGCGTTACACCTGGTAAAGGCGGACAAACACATCTTGATAAACCGGTTTTTAACACGGTTGCTGAGGCAGTAGAAAAAGTACAAGCAGACACATCTATTATTTTTGTACCACCAGCATTTGCAGCGGATGCTGTAATGGAAGCTGCCGAAGCAGGAATAAAAGTAATTATCACCATTACTGAAGGCATCCCCGTAAATGATATGGCTAAAGTAATGGAATATGTAAAAGGCAAAGATTGTCGTGTCATTGGACCAAATTGTCCTGGGGTTATTTCTCCCGAAGAAGCAAAAGTGGGAATTATGCCTGGCTTTGTGTTCAAAAAAGGTAACGTAGGAATTGTTTCAAAATCGGGAACACTTACATACGAAGCTGCTGATCAAGTGGTAAAAGAAGGTTTTGGTATTACTACTGCCATTGGAATTGGCGGTGATCCGATCATTGGTACAACGACAAAAGATGCCGTTCAATTACTTATGGAAGACGATGAAACGGAATGCATCGTAATGATTGGCGAAATTGGAGGACAGTTAGAAGCCGATGCGGCAAACTGGATTAAAGCGCAAGGAAACTCAAAGCCTGTTGTTGGCTTTATTGCTGGTGAAACGGCGCCTAAAGGACGTACTATGGGCCACGCTGGTGCTATTGTCGGTGGTGCTGAAGATACTGCCGAAGCCAAAAAAGCAATTATGAAAGCTTGTGGAATTCACGTGGTAGATTCACCTGCAGCTATTGGAAAAACAGTTGCTAAAGCATTAGCATAACTATGGAATTAGTCAAAGGAAAAAATGTTCTTATTACAGGTGCCAGTAGAGGTATTGGAAAAGGAATTGCACAGGCATTTGCACAACACGGCGCAAATGTTGCGTTTACCTACAGTTCATCTGCGGGTCCTGCTGAGGAATTAGAACAGGAATTAACTGCATTGGGCGTAAAGGCAAAAGCCTACCAGTCAAACGCAGCAGATTTTGAATCAGCACAGCAATTAGCAGCAGATGTACTTCAAGATTTTGGGAGTATTGACGTCCTTATCAATAATGCGGGTATTACCAAAGACAACCTGTTGATGCGCATTTCTGAAGAAGATTTTGACAAAGTCATTGAAGTAAACTTGAAGTCTGTTTTTAACATGACCAAAGCTGT
>JAACDD010000179.1 GCA_009937085.1 Bacteroidota bacterium | reverse complement strand
CACTTTCCAAACAACCCAACATGTGCGCAATTTGTCGGTCGCCATAGCCTTTTTGCTTTGCTTCCAGCAGCAATTCCTTATCAATGCTGTCAATAGTGTAGGTAGAAATTTCTTTCTGTAAGTGGAACAGCTCTTCATACTGTTTCAAATACCACATGTCAATTTTGGTGATGTCGTAGATTTTACTCAACGGAATACCCATGGCTATGGCATCATAAATCACAAAGACCCTATCCCAAGAGGCGTTTGTGAGCTTATCAATAATTTGATTGTAATCGGTATAGCCTTTTCCATCTGCACCCAATCCATTGCGCTTAATTTCCAATGATTGCGTGGCTTTATGTAATGCTTCTTGAAACGAACGACCAATGCCCATAACCTCGCCAACAGCCTTCATTTGTAGGCCTAACGTACGATCAGAGCCTTCAAATTTATCAAAGTTCCAACGTGGAATTTTAACAATAACGTAGTCTAATGTTGGTTCAAACAGCGCCGAAGTAGATTTTGTAATCTGATTATCTAACTCGTCTAATCTATATCCAATCGCCAGTTTGGTAGCAACTTTTGCAATGGGGTATCCGGTAGCTTTACTTGCCAATGCAGAAGAACGCGATACACGTGGATTGATTTCAATGGCAATAATATCTTCTTTATCATCAGGACTCACCGCAAATTGTACGTTACAACCGCCGGCAAAATCGCCAATGCTGCGCATCATCTTGATAGCCATATCACGCATTTTCTGATACGTTCTATCGGAAAGTGTCATTGCTGGCGCTACGGTAATGGAATCACCCGTGTGAATTCCCATCGGATCCATATTTTCAATAGAACATATAATGACTACATTGTCGTTATTATCGCGCAATAATTCCAACTCGTATTCTTTCCAGCCCATCATGGCTTTGTCAATCATAACTTCATGAATAGGAGAACTTTCCAATCCACGGCGCATGAGTTCATCCAAATCTTCCTCCTTGTAAACAATAGCAGCACCTGCACCACCAAGTGTGTAGGAAGCACGAATACACAATGGAAAACCAAATTGCTGTGCAATTTCTTTTCCTTTTAAGAACGATGTAGCTGTGGCTTGTGGTGCCATTGGCACATCAATTTTACCCATAAGCTCACGGAACTTCTCGCGGTCTTCGGTAATATTTATCGCATCAATATTTACACCAATAAGTTTTACGTCAAAATCCTTCCATATCCCTTTTTCATCCGCTTCAATACATAGATTTAAAGCAGTTTGTCCACCCATGGTAGGCAATACAGCATCAATTTGTGGATGCGCTTTCAGGATTTTAATCAGGGATTTTGTTGTCAGTGGCAACAAATACACATGATCTGCCATAGAAGGATCAGTCATGATAGTTGCGGGATTGGAATTGATAAGAATGGTTTCAATTCCGTCTTCTCTGAGTGAACGTAACGATTGCGATCCTGAGTAATCAAATTCGCATGCCTGGCCAATTACAATGGGTCCAGATCCGATGATGAGTATGCTATTTAAGTCTTTTCTTTTTGGCATATGCTGTTGCTAAAAGGTGGTCAAAATTCTTTCGAATATATACAAAAAAAGGCGCTACTCGTAAAGTAGCACCTCGATGTTTTCAACGATTTATTCACTTATTTTTTGTGACGTATTTCAGATGATACAGAAACTTTTTTGCGTCCCTTAGCACGGCGTGATGCCAATACTTTGCGACCTGCTGCTGAAGACATGCGCTCCATAAAACCGTGTTTGTTACGGCGTTTTCTATTTGAAGGTTGAAACGTTCTTTTCATCTTGTTTTTATTATAATGGCTGCAAATATACAACATCTGTTATCACCAACAAACAACCTTATTACTTAAATGTGTAAGTTTGCAACACAAAAGAAAGATATGTTCCCAAAAACTATAAAAATTGTTTTAGCAGCCCTCACTATAGGCTATGCCGTATATCAATTTATTGCGTCTAATATTGGTAATGGAATAGCATTAATTTTCTTAGCGGGTGTGTTTGTTTTCCTGTATTTTAAAAATGAATTGATTCTGATGTCGTTTTTACGCTTACGGAAACAAGATTTTGATGGAACGCTAAGTTGGTTACAGCGCATCAAAAACCCAGAATTGGCACTTACGCAAAAACAACAGGGCTACTATTTCTTTTTGCACGGCGTAATAGAGTCGCAAAAAAACCTAACCAAAGCTGAACGTCATTTCAAAAAAGCCATCACACTTGGACTCAACATGAAACATGATTTGGCAATGGCAAAGTTAAGTTTGGCGGGGATCGTGATGCAAAAACGTCGTAAGCGCGAAGCTACTTCTCTTCTTAATGAAGCAAAAAAACTGGATAAACAAGGTATGTTGACAGATCAAATCAAGATGATGCAACAACAGCTCAAGAAAATTTAGTTTACCCTTTCCAATCGTTTTGAATAATCTTAGGCAGGTTGCTGTTAAACCAGCGTGAACGAAGTACAATCATTACGTGTGTACCTTTGGGAACAGGTATATAATCTTTCAAATAAAATACAGGGAAAACTAAATCATAGGTACCGTGTATATGAACCACGTTAGGCAACGGCTCCTCTTGATTCCAATTAAAGAAAACGTCCAACGCCCAACTTAGATAGGCTGGATCTCGTACAGAAAGGTACTTTTTGTTTAAATCCATACGTTTACGAGCGGCAGGACCAAACATAAATCCAACAAAATCTTCAAGGTTGTCTACCCATTGTGTAGGAAAAAAACGGTAAGCTTTTGTCTTTCGTGTTATACGCATATGAATAGGAAATTCTTTTCGCGTGCGAACACTAGATACGATGATTACTTTCTGGCATGGAATTATTTTTGACATTTCTTGAACGATAATCCCCCCTAAAGAAACACCCACTAAAACAGGGTTCGGGTGAGTAACCTTTTCACACATTCGCGTAACATAGGAAACTAAGGTTTCGTCCTGTTTTGGTGTAAACCACGCTAAGCGATGAATTTCAAACAAATTTCCCATTTGAATAAAATCAAAAATAGACGTGTTGGCAGCCATACCAGGCATCATATATATGTGTATGACGTTCGACTTTTCCATTGCAAATTAAATGTACGTAATTTTTTGTAAATTTGCATTCTAGCAATTTTTTATGGACAAAATTAACGTTACCGACAATTCTTTCTTGCGCCAATTCGAAACAGAAGTTGAAGGAGAACTCGCCAAAATAGAATACGCACAACAAGAGCGAAAAATATTCCTAACCAAACTTGTTGTTCCAAAAGACAATTGTCCTAACGATTTTAGTGATGCGTTTATTAAAGAAGTACTTGCTATTATTGCAGAACGCAACGTAAGTATGATGCCAACAAGCCCAGAAATTGTACGGTTTATTCGAAAAAACAAGCGTTACCGCAGCATGCTTCCCATAGGTGTGCGTATCTAAGCCACATTTATCCCTACAGCTTTTATAAATTCAAAATCTACCAAACCGTCATCGGCTATATTAGTGAGCTCCACTCGGTGAATGGTGTTACAAAGTGTAGGATTCCAATAGGTTTTTACTTTGACATAGTTGGGCGTAAAGCCGTGTATGTACCCGTTTTTATTTTCAGACTCAAACAAGACGTCTTGTGTAGTTCCCAATTGTTGCTCGTAAAAAGCACGACGCTTTTTTAAGGATAATCCGCGTAGCATTTTACTTCGCTTAGTGCGTACGTTTTTTGGAACAGGGTTTGGCATTTCGGCAGCAAGCGTATTGGCGCGTTCAGAATACGAAAACACATGTAAATACGAAACGTCTAATTCATTTAGAAAATAGTAGGTTTCCATAAAGTGTTCTTCAGTCTCTCCAGGAAAACCAACAATCACATCAACTCCAATGCATGCATGTGGCATTCGATCTTTTATTTGTGCTACTCGTTTCACATATAATTCACGTTGATATCTACGGCGCATTGCCGCTAAAATAGTATTGCTACCACTTTGCAATGGAATATGAAAATGCGGGACAAAGCGTTTGGACTGTGCTACAAAATCAATGGTTTCTTGACGCAACAAGTTTGGTTCAATAGACGAAATACGAATGCGTTCTAAGCCTTCAACCTCATCTAACGCATGCACCAAATCAAAAAAAGTATGCGCGTGTTTTTTTGCACCAAACTCACCTTTACCAAAATCGCCAATATTTACGCCGGTAAGCACAATTTCTTTTATGTCTTGCGACACAATTTCGTGGGCTTGCTTTATAATATTGGAAAGCGTATCACTTCTAGAAAATCCGCGTGCTAATGGAATCGTACAATAGGTACATTTGTAATCGCATCCGTCTTGGACTTTTAAAAACGCTCGAGTGCGTTCACCAATAGCGTAACTGCCAACATATTGTTCCACTTCGTCAATTGCGCACGCATGAACCGAAGTCTCAGCTGATTTTCCGTCGATAAAATCAACAACATTAAACTTTTCATTAGCGCCCAAAACCAAATCTACACCATCTAAAGCAGCTAATTCTTCCGGCTTAAGTTGCGCATAACATCCAATAGCAACCAAAAAACCCTCGGGGTTTTGCTTAAGGGCTTGCTTAACAATTGTTTTAAATTTTTTATCCGCATTTTCAGTTACTGAACACGTATTGATGACATACACATCGGCAGCATTATCAAAAGATACTTGCCTGTAACCAGCAGCTGTAAAAGAACGCCCAATAGTAGATGTTTCTGAAAAATTCAGTTTACACCCCAACGTATAAAATGCGACTGTTCCTGTAGCAGACATTTGAAAATTTTCAACAAATATACAATGCTAGTTCGCTATTGCTCAAACAAATGACTAACGAAAATTTGCAGTGGATTCAAAAACATGGGTAAGTACTTGTTCTGCAGATGCACTGAGTTCTTCCCCTCGACGTGCCATGACAACCCTGGCCGTTTCCAAAACCTTAGCAAGTCGGTTTTCAGAAAGCCCTTGTGCCCCTCCTCTAGAAAAACTCGGAATAAATGTTCGCGGAAATCCTGTTGAGAAAATATTACACCCAACGCCAATTACGGAGGCTGTATTTAGGGCAGTGTGAATAGCTGTTTTGGAGTGATCGCCAATAACAGGCCCACAAAACTGCAATCCAGTCTGAATAAATTTTTGCTGTGTATAATTCCATGCGCGAACTTCACCATAATCGTTTTTTAGATTTGAGGCGTCTGTAGCTGCACCGAGATTACACCACTCACCCACAACAGCATTTCCTAAAAAACCATCGTGTCCTTTGTTCGTATTTCCCAAAAAAACAACGTTGTTGAGTTCACCTCCAACTTTCGAATTTTCACCCAAGCTTGTCCCTCCGTAAACCTTAGCGCCCATTTTAATAACTGCATTTTTACCAATATAAAGCGGCCCGCGTAAAAGTGTACCTTCCATAATGGTGGCGCCATCATCCAAAATAATAGGACCTTCTGTGGAGTTAAAAACGGCAGCATACGCTGTCACATTTGCGCCAACTAAAACAGGATGTTGACCAAACTGTTGGTTGGAAGTGTGTAGCGAATT
>JAACDD010000178.1 GCA_009937085.1 Bacteroidota bacterium | reverse complement strand
TATGGCGACGGTTGGTGGTCATATACACTTGTAAAATAGTAAATCATAAAAAACCTGCCAATTGGCAGGTTTTTTTTTAAAACACATTTCGAATATTTGTTATTCCATTCAATTGTTATACTGATAATTTTCGCCCTATTTTTTTGCACTGTATATATATTGTATAGTTACTTTTTTACAATATAACAATCATGAGTTATTACATTTGAACAAAATCAAACTAAGAATGAATAAACTACTAATAAACATATTTGTTATCCTTTTTGCTTTGACAGGCTTTTCACAAGCCATAAAGGTTGAGGTAGCAAACTCCAACAACGGCGCTAAGCTGGTAGTCGACGGAAAAGATTTCATGGTCAATGGAATGAATTGGGACTACTTTCCAAGAGGAACCAATTATTCTTTTAGCCTATGGAATCAGTCAGATGACTTTATTATAGCAGCACTTGATGCTGAAATGGGACTGCTCAAAAACATGGGCGTAAATACCATAAGATCTTATACAGGGATTCAACCCAGATGGATTCAATACATCTATGAAAATTATGGCATACATACTATCTTGAACCACTCCTTTGGGCGCTATGGCCTAACGATTGATGGTGCTTGGGTTGCTGTAACAGATTACAGAAGTGAAGATGTACAAGAAATGCTAATGGCTGAAGTAACCGCTTTGGCAGAGCAATATAAAAACACCCCTGGTTTATTAATGTTCTTGCTCGGAAACGAAAACAATTACGGGTTGTTTTGGGCAGGTGCTGAAACAGAAGATTTTCCAGACGAGGAAGACCAACGCAAAGCAGTTGGAGAAAACCGCGGACGTCCAATGTATAAGCTGATGAACGATGCCGCAAAAGCCATAAAAGCCATAGACGGCACACATCCTGTTGCCATCTGTAATGGAGACTTATTGTTCTTAGAAATTATTGCTGAAGAATGTCAAGATGTTGATATCTATGGTACTAATATGTATCGTGGTATTTCATTTGGCGACACCTTTGATCGTGTAAAAAACGAATACGGCAAGCCTGTACTCTTTACGGAATTTGGATCTGATGCGTTTAACGCACTTTCAAATCAAGAAGACCAAAAAGCTCAAGCCACAATTATGGTAGGGCAATGGAAAGAAATTTATGCCAATGCTGCCGGACTAGGCAAAGCAGGCAACTCTATTGGTGGATGTACCTTCCAGTTTAGTGATGGTTGGTGGAAATACGGCCAAACAGACAACCTAGATGTTCACGATAACAATGCATCTTGGGCGAATGGTGGGTATCCATTTGACTATAAGTTAGGTCAAAACAACCTGAACGAAGAGTGGTTTGGTATTTGCGCCAAAGGCCCTAACGACGCACGTGGATTATACGACCTATACCCAAGAGCAGCGTATTATGCGCTCAAACAAGCGCATACAGTAAACCCTTACGGTGAGGGAGTTGATGCTGCGTTTGTAGAAAACCACTTTGATAACATCCAACTCATGGATGCTGTATTACGCGCAAGAGCGGATAAAGCAGCGCTGGGTGGCGGCGAAAAAATTCGTTTTAGCAATCTAAGAGCAGAATTTACATCCTTCAATACTGGAGGTAGTTCAATTTCTACACCAAACACACCAGCGCCTAATGCGAATGTATATCCAGACCAACAAGGTTTTGATAATATGGAGTCTTATTATGTTGGCGTTGAGGCAAATCCTGCACCAGGAATGCGTGCCGAAGTAAACGTAAACGTTTTAGGCAATGTTGCTAACAATACCATAGATGAAATTTTCTATGAAAACAGAGGAAGAGCACAACGATTTACAACACCAGATGGGGGAGTAGTTACCTTAAATGATGTGAACCGCGTTCAGCTTTACAATGCAGAATTTGAGTGGAGTGCCAAAAATTTTGACCTAAGAGGGTTTTACAGAACAGGTCACTATCACTGGGCGTACGAAGGGGATATCTTTAACTTGTATCCTGAAGCAAACTACGGTCCTAACTTAGACATTTATAACGGTGAAATTTTAGGTGCTGAGTTAGACGCAAAAGGCGTACTATCAGGACTTAAAGTTGCTTTTGGGCCGCAATTGTGGTGGGGTGCTAACCCGGCCATGCTTTTTAAGTATCAAAAAGAAGTGCATAAATGGACTGTTACTGGTGTGTATCACAGAGATATTATTACGGCTCTTGAATATGACGAAAGTGGTAGACGTATTCTTGACCAAAACCAAATCACAAGTGGTGTGATTCCCGCGTGGCCAACAGAGCGTGCTACGATAGCTTTTGAGCGCAAGTTTGGAAACTTTGGTATTACCTTAGGTGGTATTTGGGGCGGTAGTCCATTAAATGGAAGCTCGTTTCAAGTGGTTGACGAAAACCTGCACGCTGTATTAGTTGACAAAATAAACAGTGACGACAACTGGGGTGGAAAAGCCAAAATAACCTTCCAAAAAGGAAGATTCAATTGGTATGCACAAGGGTCTTATATGGGCTTAGTTGCCAATGGTGGTGCTGATCAAACCCAAACCTTTACAGGATGGAAGTTGAAAGACTCTGGTAGTGGAAACATGACCAATGTGCTTTCTGGATTTACGTACCTAAAGGGCAACTTGCAAATTGCACCAAACTTTTTGTACCAAAAACCGCTTGTTGATCCTATGCCAAATACGTCATTTGGCCCAGGAAGATTACGCAACGTAATCGATGATCCATTTGCTGTTCGCGGTGGAAATAGAGAAACATTAGGTGCGGAAATTTTATTCACGCTTGACCCAACTCCTGGAACATGGATGTATGAATGGAACAACGACATGGTTGAGGATGCTAAGTTTGCTATGAGTGCTGGATTTGTGTTCAAACACCTTCCTACCACGCAAGATGCACACATTGGTTTCTTAGCCAATCGTCAATTCTTTGCCTTTAATCAAAGTGCTCCAGCAGAAGACCTTTGGGAAGCACACACACGAGTTGTTTCGAAACTAAACCCAGAACTTGGGTTGATTGGTAATTTCTACTACGGAAACGGACAAGGAAACGGCGATTCAGATCGAACCATTACACGCTATGGTGGAGATCTTAGAATGATATACAAAAACATGAAACTCATGTCGCATGTTAAGGTTAACGATTGGGGTCCATTTGACTACCACCGAGACTTTAACCTCACATTCCCACTTCAAGTAATGCTTGATGTATCTACTTCTCTTGGAAAACAAGATTGGTTTGGATTACCTAATACGCAGATTGGTATCCGCGGTACGTGGAGGTCCTTAGACCAATATTCACCACGCTATGCTCCTGCGGGACTTACACCAGCGCCAAATGTACTTTTTGCAGGCTATCCTGAAGGGTCTGAATGGGAAATTAGAACGTATGTCCATATCAACATTGGTAAATAATAAAAAACAAGACAATGAAAAATTTTAAGTTTAAATCACAACTACCTTTCGTTCTTGCAGGACTCCTTTCGGTTGTCATTGTAAGTTGCGAAAGAGAATTTTCAGACGAGATTGCCTTGGCAACATATCCAGATATTCCCGAAGTATTTACGGATGTTCCGGTATCACTAACAGACCAATTCTTTGTTTCTTATGATCCAGCCGATGGAGCCAACGTTAATGGTTTTGGCACAGACACAAAGGAAGCATATATGGGAACTACTTCAATTCGTATTGATGTTCCAGCTTCAAATGACCCACAAGGAAATTTTATTGGAGGTATTTTTCTCGATAGAGGAAACGGAAGAGATTTGACCAACTACGACGCCCTTACCTTTTGGGCCAAAGGGTCGGTTACTGCAGACATAGGTTTGTTTGGTTTTGGAACTGACTTTGAAGGCGACGCGCATGCAGTTGGACTGGAAAATGTAACGCTTTCTACAGATTGGAGAAAGTATACTATTCCTATTCCAGACGCTTCAAAATTGGTACAAGAAAAAGGAATGTTTTCTTTTTCAGCAGGAACAGCACGAACGGATGGACTCGGATTTACGTTTTGGATGGATGAAATCCGATTCGAAAACTCAGGTATTGTTGCGCAACCTTTGACTTCAATATTTGGAGGTGAAAATAGTACGCTAACTGCCTATACCGATGCTGTTATTACAACGACTGGAGTTACACAAACGGTTACTTTAGGAGACGGTTCAGTGGTTACGACTGCTATTGCTCCTGGGTATTTAGATTTTAAAACATCAGACCCATTTGTTGCTCAAGTAAACGAACTAGGTGAAATTACAGTTGTAGGAACTGGAGAGGCAACCATAACTGCATCACTTAAAGGGTTTGACGCTGTTGGTTCGGTGACCATAACTTCCATGGGAAGATTTGATTTGCCAGATGCACCAACACATGCAGCAGCAGATGTTATTTCTATTTTTAGCGATGCATATGTAAACGTACCTATTGATTTCTATAATGGTTATTGGGAACCTTGGCAAACTACTACATCTGCTGATTTTGATGTAAATGGAGATAATATTCTTAGTTACGAGAACTTCAACTTTGTAGGGCATCAATTTGGTAGTCCAACGGTTGACGGCTCGCAAATGACACATTTTCATTTTGACGTATTTATCCCAGGTACATTACCTTCAGGTGCTAGATTAAAAGTAACCATCAAGGATTTTGGAGCCGATGGGGCAGACGGCGGTGGAGATGATACTACCCAAGAATATACGGTGCCAACTGCAGGTCTTGCGGGTGATGCTTGGAGCAGTATTGATATTCCATTGTCATTATCACCAAAATCAAAAATAGGACAACTTATCTATGAAAATGATGGAAGTGATGATGTCACGGCCTTATACCTAGATAACGTTTATTTCTATAAACAGTAATCTAATTTATTAGATTAAATAGGGTAAAATTATATAAACTGCTATTCTAATTTTGAATAGCAGTTTATATCCAAAAGACTAGTGAAGGTTAACTTAATAATCTAAAAACCCGCACTACATAATAATACAAATATGAACCTGTATATGCTTCGATTGCTTCTGTTGTTGTTTTTAGTTGGTTGTGGAAAAGATGACTCGCCGACTGTAGAACCTGTTGTTCCAGAAGAACCAACGGTTACCAAATACGGCATGACATTGGTTTGGGAAGATGAGTTTGACTATGATGGTGCTTTGAATGCAAACAAATGGCATCACCAAGTTATTCCAATTATGGGAAGTAGTTGGGCAAACGGCGAAGAGCAACATTATACAAATCGCGAGGAAAATTCTTATGTCAGTGATGGAACGCTTAAGATTGTTGCTAAAAAAGAACAATATAATTTTAGTGGAAATACCAAGAGCTACACATCTGCTCGTTTAAATACGAAATATGCATTTCAGTATGGACGAGTTGACATTAGTGCCAAACTACCCGCTGAACAAGGTACTTGGCCTGCTTTTTGGACGCTGGGCGCTAACATTGATGAGCGAGGAAATTATCACGGCAATACCTACGGAAGCGTAGGCTGGCCCAAATGTGGTGAGATTGACATCATGGAACAAAACGGCTGGGATAAAGACAATCTTATTGGACATTTGCATTGGGGTAATATTCAAACCTCGCAATATCAAAATGTTGGAGGAACCAAACGCGTTCAAAATACCGCAACAGAATTCAACCTGTATTCTCTAGTTTGGACAAAAGATGAAATTAGAATTCTCTTTAACGACGAGGTGTTTTTTATCCGAGCTATAGATAATAGCATGCCGTATCGATTTCCGCATTACATATTATTTAACATAGCCATGGGAGGTAATCTGGGTGGTACAATTCCCCCGAATTTCACCACGGCTACCATGGAAGTGGATTACATTCGGATATACCAATAAAGTAATGATTAATAATGGCTAATATTTTAATCGAATTGAACAATATTTAAATTACTATTTAAAAAACTAACGTGACTTTTACAACCCTTACAAAACCAAAAATGACAGCTGAAAAATCCATGTTTTTAGGTCAGCATCCAGCACAATTTCAAGACAAAGAAGTTAAAGGAGAAGAAATAACGCAAAACGGCGAAACGTTTTACAAGATTTCAAACGTAGACGGTATGCGTCCGTTTTTTATGAGTATTGTAAGCAATTCCAATCACTGGATGTTTATTTCCAGTAAAGGCAGTTTATCCGCTGGACGGCAGAACAGCAACTTTGCACTATTCCCGTATTACACGGACGATAAAATTACTGAGTCGGCGGAAACTACAGGCAGCAAAACCATTTTTATAGTTGCTAAGTCTGGTAGAAATTTCTTGTGGGAACCTTTTTCAGAAAAGCACAATGGCGTGTACACGATTACACGTAATCTGTACAAAAACTCCTACGGCAACAAAATAATTTTTGAAGAAATTAATCACGACTTGGAGGTTGCTTTTACATACGAGTGGAATTCTAGTGACACCTATGGGTTTGTTCGTAAGTCTAATGTTACCAATAACAGCGCAGAAAATATTTCGTTAAAGGTATTGGATGGGATTCAGAATATTTTACCAAACGGTGTAGATCCAGCCTTGCAAAACGCTAGCAGCAACCTTGTTGATGCCTACAAAAAATGTGAGTTGGAAGAAGACACGGGACTTGGTATTTATTCACTGAGTGCTATTATTGTGGACAAGGCTGAACCCAGCGAATCCTTAAAAGCAAACATAGTTTGGTCTATTGGACTTGAAAATTCCAAAAAGCTTATTTCATCGCTACAATTGGATACGTTTCGCAGTGGACAAGACCCACAACAAGAAGTAAATATCAAAGCTGAAAAAGGGGCCTATTTTATTACAGACACCATCAAATTGTCTGGTGGTGACTCAAAAAATTGGATGCTCGTAGCTGATGTAAATAAGACCATATCAGATGTTGTTTCAATCAAAGATGAATTACTTCATAACCTCCATTTGGAAGCAGCAGTATTGGAAGATGTTGCACAGGGTTCTACAAACCTGATACAATTGGTAGGCGCTGCTGATGGATTGCAAATGACAAACGATCGACTGCGTAACATTCGTCATTTTGCCAACACCATGTTTAACATCATGCGAGGAGGTATTTTTGACAATAATTACCAAATTGAAAAAGCAGATTTCATTACCTATATAGCGAATGCCAACCGCAAAGTATTTAGATTAAAAGAAGCTGTTTTAGAAGCACTTCCCGATGTATTTGAAGTGAATCGTCTTAAAGAAATTGCTGAAACGGACGATAATAAAAACTTTAAACGTTTATGCTTTGAGTACTTACCGTTAAAGTTTAGCCGCCGTCATGGCGACCCGAGTCGTCCTTGGAATAAATTTTCAATTAATACCCAAACTGAAAACGGGGATAAAATTTTAGATTACGAAGGAAACTGGCGAGATATTTTCCAAAATTGGGAAGCTTTGGCACACTCGTATCCAGAGTTTATTGAGGGCATGATTCACAAGTTTTTGAATGCCACTACTTTCGATGGATACAACCCGTATCGCGTTACTAAAGGTGGATTTGATTGGGAAACCATTGAGCCTGACAATCCGTGGTCGTACATTGGCTATTGGGGTGATCATCAAATTATTTATCTCCTAAAATTCTTAGAATTTATTGAGGAGTATTATCCCAATAAGCTGGAGTCTTATTTCAAACAAGATTTGTTTGTTTATGCCAACGTGCCTTACCGTATCAAGAGCTATCAGGATATTTTAAAAGATGCCAAAAACACTATCGATTTTGACTTTGAGCGTGAAGAAAAAATCCATTTTAAGCGCGAAGAAATTGGTGTAGACGGGGCATTGCTTCGTGACAATACCGTTTTTATTTACAAGGTTAATCTCGTTGAAAAAATATTAGCAACAGTTTTGGCTAAAATGTCAAACTTTATTCCTGAAGGTGGCATTTGGATGAACACCCAACGCCCAGAATGGAATGATGCCAATAACGCCCTTGTTGGAAACGGGGTGTCTATGGTAACCTTGTATTATTTACGTCGTTTTTTACGCTTTTTTGAGACTGTTGTAGAGAAATCAGAAAGTACAGATTTTCATATTTCTAAGGAACTACACCTGTTTTTCAATCAAGTTACAGCGGGACTACAAGAACACAAATCGTTGCTTAACGGAACCATTTCAGATGGGGACAGAAAACGTGTTATGGATGTACTCGGTGAGGCAGGGAGCTTATACCGCAATACCATTTATGACAATCGTTTTTCGGGTGATAAAGACGTGGTTACCAAAGAAGAGTTGGTGTCCTTTTTGGATGTAGCAACGGCATTTTTGGAGCACTCCATTGAGGTAAACAAACGTAAAGACAGTCTGTACCACGCCTATAACCTAATGACAGTAAACGGAACGGATGAGGTGCGTATTTCACATCTTCCAGAAATGCTTGAAGGACAAGTTGCGGTGCTTAGCTCTGGCTATTTATCTGCCAAAGAAAGTTTGGATGTGCTTAATGGACTAAAGGCGAGCGCATTGTTCAGACCTGACCAGTACAGTTATATATTATATCCAAACAAAGAACTCCCTCGTTTTGTAAATAAAAACACAATTCCTAAGGATAAAGTTGCGGCATCAGCGTTACTAACAAAATTGGTCAGTGACAACAACAAGCAAGTGCTTTCAAAAGATTTACGTGGTGATTATCACTTTAACGGAAACTTTAACAATGTAGATAGTTTGCAAGCTGCACTCAAGGCATTGCCTGAACAATATCAAGTGATGGTAGCCAACGAAACCGCTTATGTGGAGCAAGTTTTCGAGGACATTTTTGACCATAAATCTTTCACAGGACGTTCAGGAACGTTCTTTGGCTACGAAGGTTTAGGATCCATTTATTGGCACATGGTGTCTAAATTGCTTTTGGCAGTTTATGAGATTACGCGCGATGCGATTCAGGCTAACGAAGACCCCGCATTGGTAGGGAAATTATTTGATCATTATTTTGAAATTAACGCAGGTATAGGTGCGCATAAATCACCAGAACTATACGGTGCGTTCCCAACAGATCCGTATTCGCACACCCCTGGCGGAAAAGGCGCGCAACAACCTGGAATGACAGGGCAGGTAAAAGAAGATATTATCAGTCGTTTTGGAGAACTTGGTGTTCGTGTGTCAAACGGTATTCTCAGATTTGATCCAACCATACTTCGAGGTTCTGAATTTTTAACTTCACCACAAACGTTCCACTATGTGAATCTAACAGGCGAGGCGAATTCGATTCCATTAGAAAAAGACACATTGGCATTTACCTATTGTCAAGTACCAATTATTTATAAAAAATCAAAAACGGCAAGTACCGAAGTGGTCTTCCAATCTGGCGATACACAAACATTTTCGTCAAACCAATTGGACGCAACCATCAGTACTGCTCTTTTTAAAAGGACTAATACCATTAATAAAATAATCGTTTCTGTTTTGAAAGAATAGTATTTAACTAAAAAATCATTTGTGGATATTGATTTCCCCTTCAAGTATGAGCACTATAAGAATTATCGGATTTTACGGATGTTTCGCTCTAGTACTTTGGTTTTCAGTGTCTTGTAACACACAACACTCGAATATGACAAGTAAAACTGCGGCCGAAATTTTAGGAAACCCGAATTACGAAGCAATATCGTACGGGGGATACCGAAAAATTTCTAGAGATATTCAGCCCACAATTGCTGAGCTAAAAGAAGACATGAAAATTCTTCACGCTATGGGTATTCGAATTGTAAGAACTTATAATGTGCATTTGCCGCAGGCAGCTAATTTGCTAAAAGCAATTTCGGAACTAAGAGCCGAAAATCCTGAATTTGAAATGTACGTAATGCTAGGCGCTTGGATTGATTGTCTAAATGCGTGGACAGAAAAGGTAGTGAATCATCATGTTGAAAGTCCACGAAATGAACACGAAATTGCCAAAGCGGTTGAACTTGCCAATCAGTACCCAGAAATAGTTAAAATAATTGCCGTTGGAAATGAGGCCATGGTAAGATGGGCAACCTCTTACTACGTGCAGCCAAATGTTGTTTTAAAATGGGTAACACACCTGCAAGATCTAAAGAAAAACGGGAATCTGTCTAAAGACTTGTGGATTACGTGTTCAGACGATTTTGCTTCTTGGGGTGGTGGGGATACCTCCTACCACAATGAAGATTTAGAAGCACTCATTGCAGCCGTGGATTACATTTCCATGCATACGTATCCCTTCCACAATACGCATTACAGTCCAGCTTTTTGGGAAATCACTCAAGAAGAAGCTAAGGACAAAACGCCACGTCAACTGATTGACGCTGCGATGTTGCGGGCTAGAGATTTTGCCATTTCGCAATACAACGATGTAAAAAAATACATGAACAGCTTGGGCATTGAAAAACCTATTCATATTGGTGAAACGGGATGGGCAACAATTTCAAATGGGTTTTACGGCAGAAAAGGCTCTCACGCTGCAGATCAGTACAAACAGGCAAAGTATTACAAACTTATGCGCACTTGGGCTAAGCAAAATAGCCTGTCTTGTTTTTATTTTGAGGCCTTTGACGAGCCGTGGAAAGACGCGCATAACCCAAAGGGCTCAGAAAATCATTTTGGGCTAATGACAATAGACGGAAAAGCCAAATATGCGCTATGGGATTTCGTTGACAGTGGAGCTTTTGATGGGCTCACACGAAATGGAGCACCCATAACAAAAACCTTTAATGGAAATAATGAGAACGTATTTATATCTGTTCTGCCACCAAATATCTTAGAATACAACCTGAATTAAAATCATGATACGCAACACAAATCAAATCGGATTTATACTAGTTATGATATTAACTTCATGTACACAACCCCTAGAAGTGGAGGTTTTTGAGACGTCTGAAAGCGGAAACAACCTTACAAAACGAACTGATTTTGTTGCTACAGCAAACCCCTCAACCATAACCCTTGATGATTCTAAAGAATTTCAAGTGATTACTGGTTTTGGAGGAGCGTTTACAGAGTCCTCAGCTTATTTACTTAATCAAGTAAGTAAAGCAAATAGAGACCGTATTTTACGCGCGTATTTTGCAAAAGATGGTGCGCGATATTCGCTTACGCGAACTCACATGAATTCATGTGATTTTTCCTTGAACAATTACTCGTATACAGCTGTTGCTGGCGATGCTGAGTTAAAACATTTTTCTGTGGATGAAGATAGAGAGGACCTCATCCCCATGATAAAGGATGCTCTGGCTGTTTCGGAAGACGGCTTTCGTCTTTTTGCCTCTCCTTGGTCTGCTGCACCATGGATGAAAGACAACAACAGTTGGGTGGGCGGAAAACTACTTCCCGAGTATTACGACACTTGGGCCTTATTTTTTTCGAAATATGTAGATGCCTATAAAGCGGAGGGTATTGATATATGGGGCTTTACCGTTGAAAATGAACCACATGGCAACGGCGAAAATTGGGAGAGTATGCATTATTCCCCTGAAGAAATGACCCATTTTGTACAACATTTTTTAGGGCCGAAGTTAGAAGCTGATGGCAAGGGCGATTTAGTTATACTAGGGTATGATCAAAACCGTGAAGGCATTCGCGAGTGGGTAGATGTGATGTATAAAGACGAAGCATCATCAAAATATTACGACGGTACTGCCGTGCATTGGTACGAAAGTACGTATGACTATTTCCCAACAGAACTACAATATGCGCACGAAAAGGCTCCCGACAAATATCTTATTCAAACAGAAGCCTGTATAGATGCCGAAGTTCCGGTGTGGCAAGACGATAAATGGTATTGGAAAAAAGAAGCCACAGATTGGGGCTACGATTGGCGCGAAGCGTCTAAAAAATATTTACATCCAAAATATGCACCCGCAAACCGTTATGCCCGAGACATCATTGGGTGTCTTAATAATTGGGTTGACGGTTGGGTAGATTGGAACATGGTTTTAGATACAAAAGGCGGTCCCAATTGGGCAAATAACTGGTGTATTGCTCCGGTAATTGTGGATACAGAAAAGGACGAAGTTTATTTCACTCCTTTGTACTATATCATGTCACATTTTAGCAAACATATTCGTCCAGGTGCTATAGTCATTGATGCCCAAAATTCTGACAAGGAACTTATGGTGACTGCTGCCAAAAACCCAGATGCATCTATTGCAGTTGTCGTTTTTAACGAAGGAACTTTTCCCAAAAATTTTGAACTATCACTTAACGGCCTAACCAAAACCATCAGTATAAGCCCTAAAGCTATACAAACGATTGTAATTAACGACCACCAAAATTAACATTATGGGGAACCAACACACATCATCAAAAAAAGTCCCGATGGGCCAAAAAATAGCTTTTGGCGTTGGGATGTTGGCCAATCAAATGTTTCCAGCAGCTTTAGGCGTTTTTATTATTGTGCTTGTTCAAGATCTTGGTTTTGCTGCACTTTTATGGGGAATCATTCAATTTGCCCCAAGAATTTTTGATGCAATTACAGACCCTATCATGGGGTTTATTTCAGATAACACCAAGTCCAAGTGGGGAAGAAGAAGGCAGTATGTGTTCATTGGGGGAATTCTTATGGGGATCGCCTACATTGCGATGTGGCAAATTCATAGAGACAACGGCATTTTATTTAATTTTATTTATTTCTTTTTGTGGTCTTTGGTGTTTTATTTGGGGCTTACCATTTTTAGTGTCCCTTATGTTGCTATGGGGTATGAAATTAGCGAAGACTTTCACGAACGGACACAAATTATGGCCATTGCACAATTTATTGGGCAATGGGCATGGGTAATAGCACCTTGGTTTTGGGTTATTCTTTATGACCCAGAATGGTTCCCCATTGGCGCAGATCAAGGAGTAAGAGAATTATCGATTTGGGTGGCTTTGTCGTGTACGCTATTTGCCATTGTACCCGCAATTTTTATCAAAAGCAAGTCTACATTAGATCGTACAGACTTTCTCCCCATTAACGCTACGTATGTATTAAAAAGTATTAAAGGAATATTTTTATCGGCTTTAGAGGCGTTTAAAATCAAACAGTTTAGAAAAATCGCTTTTGCTACTTTTTTGATTTTCAACTCGTTCAACGTAATTGCCCCCTATACATTTCTAATTATTGTTCATTATCTTTTTAATAGCGACCCTGCAAGTGCTGGAAATTGGCCCGCAATGCATGGTTCAGTAGGTGCATTGATCACGTCTTTTTTAATCATCCCTTTAATTACTTTGATGTCGAGAAAAATGGGTAAAAAGAAGGCATTTATGGTGTCTCAATTTATCTCCATTATCGGTTATATTTTATTTTGGTTTTTGTTTGTTCCAGGTAAACCACACTTGTTTTTATATGCGTTGCCTTTTCACTCATTTGGAATAGGGAGCCTATTTACCATTATGATGTCTATGACAGCCGATGTATGTGATTTGGATGAGCTTAATACAGGTAAAAGAAGAGAAGGTGTTCTTGGTGCTGTCTATTGGTGGATGGTGAAATTAGGCTATGGTGTTGCAGCATTATTAGGCGGTTTGTTTCTTATGATTGTAGGTTTTGATGCAGCTAATGTTACCGAATCTGCCGTTACAGGAATGCGATTGTTTTACACTCTTTTACCCATTGCAGGAGTGATAGGTGCGGTTATCATCATGAAAAACTATGACATTACAGAACAAAAAGCTGCTGAAATAAAAAAGGCTTTGGCTGAGCAAAGAAAACAATCTTAATTTTACACAATGTCATTCAGAAAAGGCATAGAATTTAGCTTAGAAGAATTAACGCACAAGTCCTATAAAGGAGTTGATTTTGAAGCGTTTATACCCGAAGGCTTTACTTCTGAAGATCTTATTGCTGAAGATTTTATCCCTGAAGATTTCAAAGAGCTGTGGCGTAAAACGCTTAAAGCAGGAATACATGGAATTTGCTTTAGCATGTATGAAGATGGTCAACAGCCTGGAGATACCATTACCAAAGCACAAGTGGAACGTCGTGTAAAAATCTTAAAACCATACTCCAAATGGATACGTTCCTTTTCCTGTATCGAGGGCAATGAACACATTCCCCGTTTGGCGCATGCCCATGGACTAAAAACCATGGTAGGCGCATGGCTTGGAGACGATGACGAAAAAAATGAACTTGAAATAGCGTCACTCATTGCACTTGCAAATGAAGGTTGTGTAGATATCGCTGCCGTGGGTAACGAGGTGCTTTACCGAAATGATTTGACGCTTGAACAACTTTTAAAATTCATGAAGCGTGTTCGTAAGGCGATCCCTTCACATATACCCATAGGCTATGTTGATGCGTATTACGAATTTTCTTCACACCCAGAACTTGTTGAATATTCAGATGTTATTTTATCTAATTGCTACCCCTTTTGGGAAGGCTGCCCCGAAGCATATGCACTTAATCATATGCAGCAGATGTATGGGCAGGTATTGAGTGCTGCTAAAGGGAAAAAAATTATCATTACCGAAACAGGCTGGCCAAGTAAAGGCGAACCGCTAAAAGGGTCAGTACCCTCAGATGTACACGCCATGAAGTACTTTATAAATACCCAAGTGTGGGCAAAAAATGCAAACATAGACGTGTTTTATTTTTCTTCTTTTGACGAATCTTGGAAAGTTGGTCCAGAAGGCGAAGTTGGTGCTTATTGGGGGCTTTGGGATAAAAGTGAAAAGTTAAAATTTTAAAAGACTTAACAAATAATATATTATGAAATCAATATGGATTAACCTTTTGCTTATTGCTTTTCTTGCCTTTACGTCCTGTTCGCAAACGTCAATGCAAGAAAAAAGTATTTCAAAAAAAGTGGATGCCATTTTGAGCCAAATGACTTTAGCTGAAAAAGTGGGTCAAATGACACAAGTTGATATGCGTTTGCTGGATAGTCCGCAGGATATTCAAACCTATCATATTGGTTCTATTCTTAGCGGAGGTGGTTCAGTTCCTAAAACAAATACACCAAAAGGATGGCTAGAAATGGTAAATGGATTTCAAAAAATCGCTATGAGTAGCCGTCTTGGAATTCCCCTTATTTATGGAATTGATGCCGTCCATGGGCATAATAATGTTTTGGGCGCTACAGTATTTCCGCACAATCTCGCTCTTGGTGCGTCTAATGATGCTGACCTAGTATATCGCGTAAATAAAGCTACAGCAATTGAGGTTGCTGCTACTGGAATTCATTGGACTTTTTCGCCTTGTATTACCATTCCGCAAGATGCTAGATGGGGGCGTTTTTACGAAGGATTTGGTCAAACTACCGATATTGTGGATGGGCTTACGAAAGCAGCTATTTTAGGCTACCAAGATAGGTTGTCAAGTGTGCAAAACAAACAAGTGGCTGCCTGTGCCAAACATTTTATAGGTGATGGGGCTACGCTTTGGGGTACGGGCACCAGGGTAGATGGTCAACACACATACCATATTGACCGAGGCGATGTTCAATTAGATGATAAGTCGCTTCGGGAAATATATCTTCCTCCGTATAAAACGGCTATTGCTTCCGATGTAAAAACGATAATGGCGAGTTTTAATAGTGTACGCGGAGAAAAATGCCACGGTAGTAAATACCTTTTAACCGATTTACTTAAAGAAGAACTTGGCTTTGCAGGCTTTGTCGTTTCAGATTGGGCAGGAATTGATGAAATTCCAGGGGATTACAAATCGGACGTAATAAATGGCATTAATGCAGGGATTGATATGGTTATGGTTCCAGGGGTCATGAAAGGTCAAAACCAACAACACTACAAAACATTTATTAAGCTACTGATTGATGCTGTAAACGAAGGCAGTGTTCCCATGGATCGTATTAACGACGCTGTACGTAGAATTTTAAAAGTTAAAATGGAGATTGGTCTTTTTGACGACCCCTTGATTGACGATTCGTACTTAGATAAATTAGGCTCGTTGGAGCACCGTGCCCTTGCTCGTGAAGCGGTTCAAAAATCTACTGTATTATTGAAAAACGAGGGAATACTTCCTTTTGATAAGTCCATTTCAATTACGGTAGTGGGCTCTGCGGCAAATAACCTTGGTGTTCAAAATGGCGGTTGGACATCCAACTGGCAAGGGTTTTTCACGCCCGATTTCCACTTTTTGGACTACAATGCTAATAGGATACTTACCAAAGCCGAATATAATACACAACTTGAAAAAATTTTCGAAAACAAATTTAATCCAGCGGATTGGATAGGTTATTTTAACGAAATTGACCTTGACAAAAATGGTAAAGTCTCTCCAGCTGATTTTACTGCTTTTATGGCAAACCGTGTACTTCAGCCAAGCGGCACAACTATTTTGGATGGTATTAAAATAGTAGCACCAAGTGCGAAAATCTCCTATGATCCAAACGCGAATACACTACCTGAAGGCGATGTTGTTCTCGCTGTTATTGGAGAATATCCTTATGCTGAAGGCTTTGGCGACGACGCTGACTTACGCCTAAATAAAGCTGATTTAGAAGTTTTAGAACGCGCCAATGCTTCTGGAAATAAGGTCGTCGTTTTATTGCTTTCAGGACGCCCATTGTTGGTGCATGATATGGAAGCGCAATGGGACGCTTTTTTAGCTTCTTTTTTACCTGGCATGGCGGGTGAAGGTATTGCAGATGTACTTTTTGGCGATGCCAACCCGAAAGGTAAATTGAGCTTTACGTGGCCTACCATGGCCGACGGGAGCGGCATACTGTATGCTCAAGGGAGCGGAGAGCAATACAATTAAGCTTTTCCGCTACAGCATATAAACATATATTTGTATATGCGAACATTCTTTTTCAGCATCATGCTCATTGCGGTAAGCTGTACATCACCAAAGCCACAAGCCAACACCCAAAACGTAGTTAACTCCGCTTACGCAGACTCTATTATTGCTTCAATTGATGTGGTAATCCCACCTTCAATAGACGCATTAAACTTGTCAAATTTTGTTCAATTGATGGAGTCTCTTAATACGATTCCATTTGAGCAACGTCAAGTTACGTTGAAATCCATTGAGGATGAAGCTAAAACAGTTTTTAGCCAAGCCTGGCCAGATGTACTTAATACAAACCCCATTCGTTCGCGCTATACTGTTTTTCTTACCGATACACACGTTGCTGCAGACAATAGATTAGGTCAAAATGCTGCAGCGCAACAAGCAGAAGCTATAGTAAAAATGAAAAAAAGCTGGAATATATTTATCAGTCAAATTAGTGCACAAGAATCTTCAGCAGTCCTTGAAACGGCACCTCGCTAACTCATATTTAAACCCAAATAGTTCGGCGCTTTTAGAATCTAATACTTTTTTAGTTCGATTGCTTTTATCGGATGAAAATTGCGGAAGTGCTAGTCCGTTCGCTTTGCATTCTTGCGTGTAAAACGCACCGCGCTGCTGATGCAATGGGCTTACACAATGCAAGGTATGGCCCCAAAAACCGCCTTCAATCACAGCTGTTAAAAATGCAACAACATCCTTTTGATGCACCAAATTTGTGGGTGCCAGAGGTGCAGCTATTCCTGTTTTTCCAGCGAGTTGTTTTGCTGGATGACGCGCATCACCTACCAAACCGCCAAGGCGGACTATTGTGGCATTAGCACCTAAAGCCATTACAGCCTCTTCTGCCTCAAATAATTGTTTTCCAACATTACGATCGGGTTCAGGGTTAGTCGTTTCATTTACTTCTCCTTGCATGGCTCCAAAAACACCTACACTACTCAAGTGTAAGAGCTTGCAATTGGACGAAAGAGATGCTAAAACTTGTTTTATTCGAGCGGTGTAATTCGCATTCGGATTTCGGCGAACGCCTGGTGGAAATGCGGTAATAAGTATATCAGCGTCTGAGACAAACGATTTAAAATCTCCAACAATTTCTGAATTATCTATTTGAATTACATACGGCATAATGCCCACCGCCTTTAGCGCATCGCTTTTTTCTTCAGATCTAACGCTTCCATTTACAGCGTAACATCTGTTTAAAAGTTCATCCGCAAGTGCTTTTCCAAGCCAGCCACAACCCAATATAGAAACCGTTTTCATATTAGATGTAAAAGTATCTTTTTTATATAAAAATGAACGATTTAAGATTTTTTTCTTATCTTTTGTTCAACAAAAAATCAACAATGCCTATTAAAAGTTTTCAAGCCGCACGTCAAAAACTCGTACCCAAGCGAAGGAAATCGCTGCTTGTACGCGATTATATGTCTCGTAATTTGATTACTTTTTCCAAACAACAATCCATTTTAGAAGTGATGCGAATCTTGATTCGCAACAAAATTTCAGGTGGTCCTGTTGTGGACGAATTGTCTCGGCTTGTAGGAGTTATTTCAGAAGCTGATTGTATCAAATACTTGTCTGAAGGGAAGTATTTTAATCAACCTTTTTTTGACCGTAAGGTCGAAGATAGCATGTCTGCTGAGGTAGATGTAATTGAAGCCGATAAAACCATTTTTGATGCCGCTACGCTGTTTCATAAAACAAACAGACGACGTTTTCCTGTTTTGGAACGCGGTAGACTGGTGGGACAAATTAGTAGGCAAGATGTTGTTAAAGCCGCGTTATTGTTGCGTAGTCAACGCTGGCGCTAATAAATAGTAATTTTTAAACCCCTTATCATGAGTACAATTCAGAACAACGTTCAGCTCATTGGTCATCTTGGAGATGATCCCGAAGAAGTTAAACTCGACTCCAAAAAAAAGCTAACAAAGTTTTCACTTGCAACCAATCTTCGCTATAAAAACAAAGAAGGCAATGCCGTTGAAAATACGCAATGGCACCGTATTGTGGCGTGGGACAAGTTGGCCGAAATTTGCAGCACGCATCTTAAGAAAGGCAGTCATATAGCCTGCCAAGGAAGGTTGGTCTATAGAGACTATGAAACTAAATCGGGAGAGAAAAGGCACAGCGCAGAAATCCATTTGGATGAAATGCTAATGCTGTAATTATTCAAAAATTTCCGCTGCTACGCGATAGGTGTTGGCATGCGCCTCAATAATCAAATTTACATCTGGCGCATAGCCACCACCCATACTGCATTGTACGGGAATGTTACGTTCAAAACAAGATGATAATACCATTTCGTCTCGCTTTTTTGCGCCCTCTAGCGACAGCGCCAACCGCCCAAGTTTATCCTCTTTAAGGACATCAACTCCTGAGAGGTAAAACACAAAATCAGGTTGAACTGTAGAAAATAGACGCGTTAATTGAAGTGCTAGAATATTCAGGTACTCGTTGTCTTCTGTATTATCCTCAAGGGGAATATCCAAATCGCTAATTTCCTTTTGAAAGGGGTAATTCGCTTTACCGTGCATCGAAAAGGTAAATACATTTGGATTGTTTCGAAAAAGCGCCGCAGTGCCATTGCCTTGATGAACGTCCAAATCAACGATTAGAATTTGAGTGGCTTTTCCAGTAGCCAACAAATAGTTTGCAGCAATTGCTTGGTCGTTAAGCAAACAAAATGCTTCCCCACGATCAAAAAAAGCGTGATGTGTACCACCTGCAATATTAAACGAAATATTGTTTTTTAATGCAAACTCACAACCTTCTAATGTGCCTTGCGCAATAATACATTCACGATCAATAAGTTCCTCTGACAACGGAAAACCAATGCGTCTAACTTCTTTTTTGGTTAGGGAAATCTCTTTTAGTTGTTTGTAATATGCTGTACTGTGGGTGCGTATAATATGCTTATCTAAAATACGGTTGGGAGCAAAAAACTGTTCCCTTTGGCATGTGCCTTCACGGACAAGTTGCTCGGGCAACATTTCATATTTTAACATAGGAAAACGATGCCCTTCGGGCAATGGATGTGCGTAAATGGAATGATGGGCAATGCGAATCATTACCACAAAGATAACTCAGCCTGTTGTAAATGCTTTGATAATTATTCCAATACAAACAAAGACAACTCCAAGACTAAATAAAGCACAAATAATGCCATTGTCGGAGGTCAAATCGATTAAATGTATATAAAAATCCGTCGTTTCAATTCCTAGTAAAATAAGCAACGGAAAAGAAACAAGTAAGAAGATTAAGCCAAATGCAGCAATTGTTTTATAAAGAGATTGTTTTTTCATTTTGTAAAGATTTGGTCTTACAAAAATATGAAAAATCAGGCTTTACAACCACGCTTAATGTTTCTAAGTCTTTGTCAAATTAATCAAAACTCAATAAAGAGGATGCAAGTAGCTTAACTAGGAAGAAAGTTTCTCTAGCTGTACAGCAACAGCATCATCTTCAATTTTTTCAAACAAAAGAGCGGCTTCGCCTAGCTGATGCCCCGCTTTTAAAAGGGGTTGTTGGCTAATATTGTCCCAGCCCAAGTTGCCATCAAGTTCTAACATGTTCCGAAGCTTTTGCGCTGTATATGGTAAAAAGGGCTCTGATATAATGGCTAATCCAGCCGCTACTTGTAAAGCCGTATGCATAATAGTCACTACACGCTCAGGCTCGGTTTTGATTAATTTCCACGGCTCTTCTTCTGCCAAATACTTATTTCCCAACCTAGCCAGTTGTATCATTTCTTGACTTGCAGCTCTGAATTTGTACTGCTCTATAAGCTGTGCGACTTTACCAGGTGCAGCAGTTAATTCAGCCATTGTAGCCTTATCAGCTTCAGTATACGCATTTGGTGCAGGCACAACACCATCGTAATACTTTCGCATAAGCACCATAACACGATTGATAAAATTCCCAAAAATAGCTACGAGTTCGCTGTTATTTCGGGTTTGAAAATCGCTCCACGTAAAGTCGTTGTCTTTGGTTTCCGGTGCATTTGCTGTTAATACGTAGCGTAGCACATCTTGTTTTTCGGGGAAATCTTCAAGGTATTCGTGTAGCCATACAGCCCAATTTTTGGACGTAGATAGTTTTTGTCCCTCTAAGTTTAGAAACTCGTTTGCTGGTACGTTTTCGGGTAGGATGTAATCCCCCATGGCCTTGAGCACTGATGGAAAAATAATACAATGAAACACGATGTTGTCCTTACCAATAAAATGTACGAGTTCGGTGTTTTTATCTTGCCAATAGGGCTTCCAATCTTTACCTTCTTTGGCTGCCCACTCTTTTGTTGCTGAAATGTAGCCAATGGGCGCATCGAACCAAACATACAATACTTTGTTTTCGCCACCTGCTACAGGAACAGGAATTCCCCACGATAAATCGCGAGTTACGGCCCTAGGTTTTAGTCCGTCTTCTATCCACGATTTTACTTGTCCTAATACGTTTGTTTTCCAATCAGATTTATGTGATTCTAAAATCCAAGAACGTAAAAAATCTTCATATCGATCTAAGGGTAAATACCAATGTGTGGTGGTCTTTAGGCTTGGTGTTTCGCCTGATATTGCCGACTTGGGCTCGATTAAATCAGTGGCATTTAAGGAACTCCCACAAGATTCACACTGGTCCCCATAGGCTTCTAGATTCTTGCATTTTGGACAGGTCCCTACAACATACCTATCTGCCAAAAATTGGTCTTCTTTTGCATCATAAAGCTGCTCTGAGGTTTGGGTCTCAAAACAGTTTTTGTTATGCATTGTTTTAAAGAATTCTTGCGCTGTTTCACGATGCATAGCACTGGACGTTCTTCCGTAATAATCAAATGAAATCCCAAATGTGTCGAAGGATTTTTCAATGATATTGTGGTATTTGTCAATGACCTCCTTGGGGGTAATGCCTTCTTTTTTGGCTTTCATTGAAATGGCAACGCCGTGTTCATCACTTCCACAAATAAAGAGAACGTCTTCGCCTCGCATTCGTAGGTATCGGGCATAAATATCGGCGGGAACGTAAACTCCTGCCAAGTGTCCAATGTGGATAGGCCCGTTTGTATAGGGCAGTGCAGCGGTGATGGTATAGCGTTTACTCATGCGGTAGTTTTCGGCACAAAAATAGCGATTTTATATCCGTACTTTCATGTGATTTTTTATCTTTAAATATCTCAAATCAGAAATACATGAACTCCGTTACTAAAGGAAAACAAGGGGAAGACATCGCCGTGCGGTTTCTACAAAAACAAGGCTACACCATTTTGGTACGTAATTTTTACTATCAAAAAGCTGAAATTGATATCATTGCGCAAAAAGCCGATGTGCTTTGTGTTGTGGAAGTAAAATGGCGAAAATCAGATGTACATGGTGCACCTTATGAATTTGTTACGCCTAAAAAGCGAAAGCTGTTGGCACGAGCCGCCGAATTCTTTATTCAAAAACATAATTGGCAAGGCGAAACCCGATTTGATATTATCAGTATAACAGGAGTTTTACCCAATATTGCGATTGAACACATCGAGAGTGCGTTTTATTTCTTTTAGAAATGTTATTTTTATAACACTTTGTGTTTTTATCACTATATTTGTGAAATAAATAAAAAGCATGAAAACAATTGCTTCTGCCGTAGAGGCATATATTAAGTCAAAGCCTTTTTTGATAAGCGCACTAACGCAAGGTATCATTAACCTGACATCGCTGTCGCGCATCATGTTAGAAGATATCAAGGAGCAAACGCAAAAACCTGTGCGCACGGGAGCTATTGTTATGGCACTTAAGCGTCTTTCTACCGATTTGGAGTTTCGCTATT
>JAACDD010000177.1 GCA_009937085.1 Bacteroidota bacterium | reverse complement strand
GTGGTGTTCCATCTGGTTTTTTTGGCGTAGACAAACTTACGTCGGGGTGGCAAAATAGCGATTTGATTATTGTAGCGGCTCGTCCGGGTATGGGTAAAACAGCCTTTACATTGTCCATGGCACGTAATATTGCTGTAGAACAAAATATCCCTGTTGCTTTTTTCTCGCTCGAAATGTCTTCGGTGCAACTTATTACGAGATTGATTTCTTCTGAAACGGGACTTTCATCTGAAAAACTTCGTACAGGAAAGTTGGAAGATCACGAATGGAAGCAGCTTAACGTTAAGGTTTCCGATTTGGAAAACGCACCGCTTTACATCGATGATACGCCTTCATTATCTATATTTGACCTTCGTGCTAAAGCACGTCGTTTAGCATCACAGTTTGGTATTCGAATGATTATGATTGATTACTTACAGTTGATGACTCCAGGCGGAAGTAGTAAGACAGGAAATCGTGAACAAGAAATTTCGACTATTTCGCGGAATCTTAAAGCCTTAGCAAAAGAACTTGAAATACCTGTTATTGCGCTATCGCAACTTTCTCGTGCTGTTGAAACTAGGGGAGGAAGTAAACGCCCGCAAATTTCAGATTTACGTGAATCGGGTGCCATTGAGCAAGATGCCGATTTGGTTACGTTTATTTACCGTCCTGAATATTACAAAATTGATGAGTGGGATGACGAAGAGCGTACTCCAGCTACAGGACAAGCAGAATTTATTATTGCCAAGCACCGTAACGGAGGATTGGACAGTATACGTTTGAAATTTATTGGTGCGCTAGGGAAGTTTGATAATTTGGACAACTTTGATTCACCAACTGAATACCAATCCAAGATTAATGCAGATGAGCCTTTTGAGCCACCGCGCATTGATCCAAGCGATGCCTTCGGAACTTCTTCCGACGACGATATGCCTTTTTAAATTAACGTATAACTTATTTGACTTTGTCAACCACCGCTTTAAAAGCTTCTGGGTGGTTCATGGCTAAGTCAGCCAAAACTTTACGGTTAAGCGCAATGTTGTTTGCGTTTGCTTTACCCATAAATTGAGAGTACGACAAGCCGTGAATACGTGCACCAGCATTGATACGAGTGATCCATAATGCACGGAAGCTACGCTTTTTGTTTCTACGGTCGCGGTATGCGTAAAGTAGTGCTTTTTCAACGGCGTTTTTAGCAACCGTCCACACGTTTTTTCTTCTACCAAAGTATCCTTTGGCTTGTTTTAAAATTTTCTTTCTTCTTGCTCTTGAAGCTACAGAATTTACTGATCTTGGCATGATTTACAAATTGTGAAGCAGGCGGAGATACTCACTTTTAAAGCCGACTTCAGGTTAATTTATTTTAAACGAAGTTGTTCCTTGATGTTATCAGCGTCGCTTTCGTGCACCAACCCACTATGCGTTAGTTTAAGCTTACGCTTTTTTGATTTTTTAGTCAAAATGTGACTCTTAAACGCGTGCTTGCGTTTGATTTTTCCGGTACCTGTTAGCTTAAAGCGTTTTTTGGCACTCGACTTGGTTTTCATCTTAGGCATACTACTTCCTTTTTATTTTTTCGGATTGATTAACATGATCATCCGCTTTCCCTCTAATTTAGGCAACTGTTCTACTTTGCCATATTCTTCCAAATCTTGCGCTAACCGTAGCAACAAGATGTGGCCTTGTTCTTTAAAAATAATCGAGCGTCCTTTAAAAAACACAAACGCTTTTAGCTTTGCACCTTCTTCTAAAAACTTGATTGCGTGTTTCTTTTTAAACTCGTAATCATGCTCGTCGGTTTGAGGTCCAAACCGAATTTCTTTTAGCACCACCTTTGAGGCGTTTGCTTTCATTGCCTTTTCGCGCTTTTTTTGCTCGTAAAGGAACTTTTTATAATCGATGATTTTACACACCGGTGGAGCAGCATTTGGTGAAATTTCAACCAAGTCCAACTCCAATTCACTTGCTTTTTGCAAGGCTTTTTGCAATGGATATACACCCATCTCTACGTTGTCTCCAACCAAACGAACTTCAGGCACCCGAATCTTTTGATTGATTCGGTGTTTATCTTCTTTTATGATTCGAGCAGGGCCTCTGCTTCTTCTTCTTCTTATCGCTATAACAAACGAATTTAGTTGGTTGTAAATATTTCAATTTCTTCTGCAGCCCGGTTTTTAATCAGTGTTGCAAAAGTATCTAGCGGCATAGCCCCTAGGTCGTTTCCTCCGTGTTGTCGAACTGAGACAGTTTGTTGCGCAGCTTCTTGTTCGCCTATGATGACCATATAGGGCACCTTGCTCATTTCAGCTTCGCGGATTTTTTTACCAATAGTCTCACTTCTATCATCCACGAGGGCGCGAATTTCGTTATTTTCTAAGAATTTTGAAACTTTTTTAGCGTATTTTTCATGCTTTTCACTCACACACAGCAATTGTACCTGTGTGGGCGTCAGCCATAAGGGGAAATTTCCACCTGTATGCTCAATCAAAATGGCTACAAACCGTTCCAGACTTCCAAAAGGAGCACGGTGAATCATCACCGGACGATGCATTTCGTTGTCGCTTCCTTTGTAATTTAGATCAAATCGCTCTGGGAGGTTGTAATCTACTTGAATGGTTCCTAACTGCCAACTTCTACCTAACGCATCTTTAACCATAAAGTCAAGCTTAGGACCATAAAATGCGGCTTCGCCAGTTTCAACAACATAGTCGAGTCCTTTCTGTTCAGCGGCGTCAATAATGGCCTGCTCCGCTTTTTCCCAAAGTGCAGTGTCACCAATATACTTTTCAGGTTTTTCTGGATCACGTACCGAAACTTGCGTCTTAAAATCTTTAAACCCTAATGCATTAAAAACATAAAGTACCAAGTCGATAACCCCTATAAATTCGTCATTCAGTTGTTCGGGTGTACAAAAAATATGCGCGTCATCTTGTGTAAATCCACGCACACGCGTTAGTCCATGTAACTCACCACTTTGCTCATAACGATATACGGTACCAAATTCGGCATAGCGAATGGGTAAGTCACGATAACTCCACGGAGACGCATTGAAAATTTCGCAGTGGTGTGGACAGTTCATGGGTTTTAATAAAAACTCCTCTCCTTCGGCTGGCGTATTGATGGGTTGAAAACTATCAGCTCCATACTTTTCGTAATGTCCAGAAGTGACATAAAGTTCTTTTTGTCCAATATGAGGGGTAACAACCTGATCGTATCCCGCTTTGGTTTGCGCCTTGCGCAAAAACTGCTCGAGGCGCTCGCGCAGTGCTGCCCCTTTGGGCAGCCAAAGCGGTAAGCCCTGACCTACTTTTTGCGAAAACGTAAAAAGCTCTAATTCGGCACCTAATTTTCGGTGATCTCGTTTTTTGGCTTCTTCGATGCGTTCCAAGTGCTCGGTAAGTAATTTTTGTTTTGGGAACGACACCCCATAAATTCGGGTAAGCTGTTTGTTGTTTTCATCGCCACGCCAATATGCACCTGCAATATTGGTCAGCTTCACAGCTTTAACGCTTCCTGTGTTTGGAATATGTCCACCTCTGCACAAATCTGTAAAATCATCATGATCACAAAAGGTAATGGTACCGTCTTCGAGGTTTTCAATAAGCTCGGTTTTGTATTCGTTACCTGCATTTTGGTAGAAGCTTAACGCTTCTGCTTTTGATGCTTCGCGCATGCTAAACTCGTGTTTGCCACGAGCGAGCTCCAACATACGTTTTTCAATGGCAGTCAATTCTTTTTCAGTAATGGCGTATTCTCCCGCATCTACATCGTAATAAAAACCACTATCTATGGCCGGGCCAATAGTGAGTTTTATGCCTGGATAGAGTTGTTCTAGGGCTTGCGCCAAAAGGTGCGCACTAGAGTGCCAAAAAGCTTGTTTTCCTTTTGCGTCGTTAAAGGTATACAGCACAAGGTCGCCGTTTTCATTTAGCGGGGTTTTGGTTTCTACCACAGTTCCGTTGTAAGAAGCAGAAACTATAGCACGTGCCAATCCTTCGCTAATGTCTCTAGCTACATCAAAAGGGGTGCTGCCGCTAGGCATTTGCTTTATGGCGCCATCAGGCAAACGAATGTCAATTATTGAACTCATATAGTTGGCAAAGATAAGCGGATTGTGGAAGTGTTCAAGAACTTTTTAAAGGATAATCGTTTATTGCAATTACTCTTCATTAAACAAGCCTTTTACCATGAGTTTAATACCCCAAAAACCTAGCGCAATGGCTGCTGCGCACATGAGAATGGCAACACCCAAAACGGGGATATACAGCGGATGATCTTGATTTTTAAATGCTGAGGTTAATACTGTAGGCCCAATAAACGCCAATACAATGGCGTATGCCATGGCTCGTAGTCCTCGAAAAAGATTGCGTTTGTTCATATTAGTTTTCTACCGCGGTAAATATAAAGGTATCTCGTTCAACTACCCTAAAATAGCCCAAAGGAAATGCATCGGGGTCAGCGGTATTTTGGATATTTCCTCTCAAGGTGGATTTTGCTGTGGCAAAAGGACCACCACCATCTTGACCTGCATGGGAAATAAGGACCTGCATATAGGTGTAAAAATCTTTGTCTGCACCCATTAAGTGAATAGGAGTAGGCGTGTTTTTCGGAAAAAACTCATCGTAGTAAAATGAAAATGTAAGTTGGTTTCCGTTGTAAAATACATCTCTTGTTACAAATAAATTATTATCTCCAAAGTTCATAATATAGTAGTTCCCTAGTTCGGGACGGTCTGTAAACTGTACAATTGCCTCTACTTCATCGTCTGAGAATATGGTGTCTTCTCCTTGTGTAATGGCATCAATTGTGGTAGATAGCACTAAGCTTTCGGTCGCTGTATAGATTACATCATCAATAATTACTTTGAGTGTAAACATTTCATTTTCAGGTACCTGTATGTCATCAATACTGTAGTGCCCTGTATCGCCCTCAACCGCTTGAACGCTGGTATTTCCATAGTGCAACGAAACATCTGCTCCCGAAATATAGGGTACAGTGTTCGAATAAAAATCTGCAGTTTTAGTCAATATAACTTCTAGTGTGCCTTGGGTGTCAGCTACAGGTCGCCAAAGCATGGCGTCAATCACTATGTTTTGCGCTGTATTTGGGAGTTCAACATCAATAGGGTCTTCGCAACTCCAAAACAACAATAGGCCAAAAACAAAAATTAGTTTTTTCATTAGAATTGAATATTATAGGTTACTGAGGGAACTATTCCAAAAATAGAAAGTTTATAGGCTTGGTTGTCGCCTGTTTCACGATCTTGTCTAAAATTGATAGTAGCAGCATTTCTGCGGTTATATATATTGTAAACACCAAACACCCAACTTCCTTTTAGCTTTTTTAAACTGTTCTTTTTTGGCGTTAATGTAGCGGCAATATCTAAACGATGATAAAAGGGTAGGCGTTGCGCATTGCGTTTTCCATAGTTTGGCACACGGGTTCCCATAAATTCATACTGACCAATAGGGTAGGTTACAGGTTGTCCTGTTTGTGCTATAAAATTGGCATTCCATTCCCAGCGTTTTGAAGGGGTATAGGTCACACTCATACTAAAATCGTGGGTTTTGTCGTAGGGTGCGTTATACCAATCTCCATTATTGATACCCAGGTCATTTTGCCCAATGCCTTTGGTTTGTTGTTCTGCTTTTGATAGGGTGTAAGCCACAAGCCCAGTAAGCTGACCTTGTGTTTTTTTGAAGAGCACTTCTAATCCGTAGGCGCGACCTTTTCCTGCTAACAGGATCCGTTCGAGGGCTTCATTAGCAACGAGTTCTGCACCGTCAATATAGTCGTAGCGGTTTTTGGTGATTTTATAAAAACTCTCCACTTCAAACGAATTGCCATTTTCGCGCTCGGTGGCATAGCCAATCGCCCATTGGTCGCCGCGCTGTGGTTTTAGGTATTTCCCACTCGTGGTCCATACGTCCAATGGAGTAGGAGATGAGGTGTTTGAGATTAAATGTAAATACTGATGTACACGCTGATAACTCGCTTTCCACGCGCTTTTTTTGGTGCTATAGGCAAGGGTGAACCTGGGTTCTATATTTGTAAACGACGCGGTACTTTCTGCTTTGGAATAGGTGCCAATTGGGATCGCTTCTTGGTAAATCCCTAGCGCATTATTGTATGTGATAGGTTGATTGTTTGCATAGCGCTCTAGCCCTGATTGTGCCAGTCGATTAAACTGATTTAAACGCAAGCCGTAACGGAGTGCTAGTGCTGGAGACAGCTCGTGTTCAGCGCTTAGGTAAACAGCCGCTTCCGCGGCAAACTTTTGTTGGAGTTGCTTATCGTTAAAGCCCGAACTTTCAGTAAGCGGTCTAATAAAGCCAGGGTTGAAATTGTAGTACGTGGTTTGGATTCCCGTTTCTAGGGACAACTTTTCAGAAATATTATAACTTAAATCGTATTTGATATTTAAGTTTTGAATGCCCGAGTCCCAATCAAACCCTACAAAATCCAATGCCAAGCCGTAGTAGTAATCGCTGTAAATAAGGGATAAATTTCCAAACACCCGATTTGAAAACAGCGTATTCCAGCGCACATTTACCACCGTATTGCCGTAGGTGTTTTTAAAGGTATTGTCAAACGCTACCACATCTCTACCAAAATAACCCGACAGCAATAGTCGGTTTTTGTCATTTATAGGAAGTGTGATTTTAGTATTAAGGTCGTAGAAATATGCAATGTTTGAAATATCTAATGCTTTTAAAAATAGATGCGCATAGGTGCCTCGACCCGCAACTAAAAAAGAACCTTTTCCAAGCGGCCCTTCAAGCAGTCCACGACTCGAAACTACTCCTACACCTCCATTAAAACGAACGCGATCTTTAGCACCTTCTTTTTGGTCGATACGCAATACTGAAGCTGCTCTACCGCCATAGGTTGCAGGTATACCGCCTTTGTAAAGTTGTACATCTTTTATGGCATCGGTGTTAAACACTGAAAAAAGCCCAAATAAGTGGGAAGAGTTAAAAATGGTTGCTTCGTCTAAAAGGATTAGGTTTTGGTCTGCGCCGCCGCCGCGTACATTAAAACCCGATGCACCTTCGCCAGCACTTGTAACGCCTGGCAAAAGTTGAATCACTTTAAGGATATCCGATTCGCCCAAAACTACAGGCGTTTGTTTGATGCTTTTAGCTGAAAGTCGATTTACACTCATTTCAGGGGCGCGCAAACGTATGCGTTCTACGTCTTCGGTAACCACCACTTCATCGAGTTCTTCGGATTGCGGATCCAATGAAACATTTAGCGTTTGATCCCGGTCAAAAGCAACCTCAATAACCGTAGTTTGAAAACCGAGGTTCTGAAACACAATACGGTAATTCCCTTTTGGTAAGGTTAGCGAATACACGCCGTAGTTGTTGGTGACTGTTCCTGAAGCAGTGGATTGCGCATAAACAGTTACACCCAACAAAGTTTCCTTAGTGTCGGCTGCCGTAATTGAGCCGCTTAGGGTGAAGGTTTGTGCATGTGAAGACAAACCTACAGAAAGTAAAACAAGTAAGAAGTAGCGTATCAAGGCAATTTTTTGCTAAGATACGCATCCAAATTTATGCAGATAAAGACTTGTCTAAATTTTCTTTAATGGCAGCAAGAAATTCTTGCGTGGTGAGGTAATTCTCACGTGTCATTTCTTCTTTGTGAATGAGCATTGCCAAGTCTTTGGTCATTTGACCCCCTTCAACCGTTTGGATACACACATCTTCTAAGGTAGTACAGAAGTCCGCCAAATCACGGTTGCTGTCTAACTTAGCACGGTGTGCCAATCCACGCGTCCAAGCAAAAATGGATGCAATGGGATTGGTTGAGGTTTCTTTTCCTTGTTGGTGCTGGCGGTAATGACGTGTAACGGTACCGTGAGCAGCTTCTGCTTCTAAGGTTTTTCCATCTGGAGTAACCAATGTAGAAGTCATTAACCCTAACGAGCCAAATCCTTGTGCAACAGTATCAGACTGCACATCACCATCGTAGTTTTTACATGCCCATACAAATCCGCCGTTCCACTTCATAGCAGCGGCAACCATATCGTCAATTAGTCGGTGCTCATAGGTAATGCCCAACGCCTCAAACTGATCTTGGAATTCGTTTTCAAATACTTCTTGAAAAATATCTTTAAATCGACCATCATAAGCTTTCATGATGGTATTTTTAGTAGATAGGTACAACGGCCATTTTTTGCTAATGGCTCTGTTCATACATGAACGTGCAAACCCATAAATAGATGAATCTATATTGTACATACTCATAGCTACACCACCTTCTTGGAAATTATACACTTCCCATGTTTGCGCATCGCTTCCATCTTCGGGTGTAAAGGTCATGGTAAGTTTCCCCTTGCCTTTAATTACAGTATCTGTAGCACGGTATTGATCGCCAAATGCATGACGGCCGATACAAATGGGCTGTGTCCAGCCTTGTACGTAACGCGGTACGTTACTCATGATAATAGGTTCACGAAACACGGTTCCTCCCACAATATTACGGATGGTGCCGTTAGGCGAGCGCCACATTTCTTTTAGCTTAAATTCTTCTACTCGGTTTTCGTCTGGCGTGATGGTAGCACATTTGATACCGACGTTGTATTTTTTGATGGCTTCCGCGGCGTCAATGGTAATTTGATCGTCAGTTTTATCGCGTGAGGTTACGCTGAGGTCGTAGTAAAGAAGCTCTACGTCTATATAAGGAAGGATAAGTTGTTGTTTGATGAAGTCCCAAATGATACGTGTCATTTCGTCTCCGTCCATCTCTACAACTGGATTAGCAACATGAATTTTGGCCATGATTTTTTATTAAATTGGGTGCAAATATACGTCCCGATTAGGGTATAAAAAAACCGCAGCCCATATTTTGAACTGAGCTGTGCTGTTTGTAACAAAAAGAGGGTTTAGATGGTAGGGATTAGGCAATAGGCAATAGAATATAGGCAGCTTGACAACTGCACTTACAGTTGAAAAGTCATCCACTATTTCCTTGGTTGTTAATGATAGTATTAAAACAAGCTCCTAAAAGTGTAGATGCAATTTTTGGTATAATTCAGCGAACTTTTTTACAGCAGAAATGGTATTAGTCACTATATATAAAAAAAGAAAGCGCTCAATACCATTGGGTATTGGCGCTAAAAAGTTGACAAAAAATCCAAAAATACCTTTTTGGATTCAACTATTAAGAGACGCTAAAAGGGCTTAAGCAATTACTTAAGCTGACGTTCCTTAATACGTGCTTTTTTACCTGTAAGGTTACGGAAATAATAAATGCGTGAACGACGTACTTTTCCGCGACTGTTTACCTCGATTTTCTGAATCCCAGGAAGGTTGACAGGAAAGATACGCTCTACCCCAACCGTACCCGACATTTTGCGAATCGTAAAGGTTTTGGTTGCACCACTTCCTTTAATTTGAATAACAACCCCTTTGAAAAACTGGGTTCTTACTTTTTCGCCTTCGCGAATTTCGTAATAAACAGTGATGGTGTCTCCAGCTTGAAAGCTTGGAAGTTCTTTTTTGGGAACAAACTCGTCCTGTACATATTGTAGTAAGGCCTCCATTGTATATGGTTTAAATTAACGTAAGGAAACATACACGTACTTCGCCAGCGGTTTCTAAACGGATGGCAAATATACATTTTTGTGTGTAGTTCTACAATTGGACCACAATTTTTATAAAATAAAATGTAAAAAGCACAAAAAGTAGTACTTTTCTTACACGCCGACTTCCAGATTTTTTTTTGGTTATTGATCCGCTCTCAACGTAGTTTCACCCCTTTTCTTTCGTGTTCGAAAAACCCCATTTCATTTTGGCACACCCAAAAATAAATTTACCTAACACTTTTACTTTTTCTTAAAATGATAAAAATTGTTTAAGTTAGATTTAATTTTATAAGCAAAAGTTTATACTAAAAGTAGATAAAATAAATTTTGAACATATGTGTCCGTATTATCAGAACATGATTTTTTCACTTTTTGCAGGTTTTTTCTTTTGCTTAGACCAATCCGTTTTGTTGGAAAACCAAAGTTTAGTGAATACGAAAATTCCAAAAATAGGCGAACGGAAATATTAATTATTGATTAATGAAAAATTTGATATGCAGCCTTACATTACTAAATCTTACTTATGTGATGTTACTAGGTGGAATCGTTACAGTATTTAGTCAGACAACAGGGATACCCTATCAAGCCTATATTACAACCAACATAGATGATCCTGGTGAAGAGGTTGTGGTTCCTTTAGCCAACACTGAAATACTGCTTGAATTTGTTGTAAAAGATGAGCATGGAAACATTGAGTACATAGAGCATATTTCTGTTACCACAGACGAGTACGGGTTGGTTTCTACTGTTGTAGGTGCAGGCTATGGAACCCCTCAAAACAGTACAAATTTTAGTGATATTGACTGGAATGGGTTATCCAAAACCCTTGATATGGGAATTGATTTTTCTAATGCAGGAGATTTTACAGACCACAGCCAAATGCCCATCATGTATATCCCTAGTCCTACTACCACAACTATAGAAGGACTTGTTTCTAGTACGGGCGCTCCCACAGCTACCAATCCTGCAAATCCTGAGGCTGGTGATATTTATGTGGATGAAGCTACGGGGTATGTTTATACATTTAACAGCACAACGCACGCATGGGAGTCTCAACACGAAACCCTGACCTCATTAACTGTAGAAACTAATGACAACGGTAGCCCAACTGATACATCAGATGATTATGATCAGTTGGTCTATACCAATGAGAACAAGGATAAAAACAACATTGACATTAGTTCTTTTGTTAAGGCAAGCAATGGCCTTTCAGTTGTTACTAGTACTGTGGAGTTGGGAGGTGCGTTAACCAAACCCACCGATATTACAACCTCTACGGCCAATACGCTGAGCATT
>JAACDD010000026.1 GCA_009937085.1 Bacteroidota bacterium | reverse complement strand
AACCTTGTTTATGCTTTTTTTTCTTTACCATACAAGCAAAGATAGACCTCTTGTTTTTTATGTTTAAAAATATTTTGTTTATTTGGGCAAACAATCAGCATGCCATCACACAAAAAGGGTGATAAAAAACTGTTACGCGCTTGGGTTTCTTACGATTGGGCAAATTCGGTTTATTTTCTTGTTATTTCGTCTACTATTTTTCCACTCTATTACGGATACATATGTGGTGACCAAACACATTTGGAGATTTTTGGAATGCAAATAAAAAACACAGCCTTAATAAGTTATGTAACGGCTTTGGCTTTTGTTGTGATAGCACTGTGGTCTCCTATTTTATCTGGAATCGCAGATTATATGGGTAATAAAAAGCGCTTTATGCAATTCTATTGCTATTTGGGCGCTGCATCCTGTATCGGATTGTATTGGTTTGAAATTCAAAACATCTATTGGGGACTGCTCTTTTATTTTTTGGCGTTGGTTGGGGCTTGGTCTAGTTTGGTTTTTTACAATTCATATTTACCAGATATCGCCTTTCCTGAACAGCAAAACCGTATTAGTGCGCGTGGCTTTGCAATGGGTTATGTTGGCAGTGTAATGTTGCTTCTTGTAAACCTATTTATGATGCTCAAACCGGACGTGTTTGGTATTTCAGGTGAAGGAGGCGAAGCGTCGCTACAGGCCATGCGTTATTCTTTTATTTCGGTAGGCGCTTGGTGGTTTTTGTTTAGTCATATTGCCTTTTATCATTTACCACGTGGTAATAAAGACAAAGTTTACACCAAAGATATTTTTTTCAACGGCTATCGGGAACTTAAATCGGTTTGGAAAAGTTTGAAGAAGTTACATTTTTTAAAGCGCTACTTGGGGGCATTTTTTGTGTTTAGCATGGCCTTGCAAACGGTTATGCTTGTTGCGGCATATTTTGGTGAGCAAGAAATTTTATGGTCTGCAGAAGAAAAGACAACAGGTTTGATTGTCAGTATTTTACTTATTCAGATAATAGCCATTTTCGGGGCACTGATGTCTTCAAAATTAGCCAACCGTTGGGGTAATATCAAAACATTGATTTTGCTCAATGCTATTTGGGTGATGCTTTGTGTTAGCGCTTATTTTATTTATCAGCCTATTGAATTTTATATTGTTGCTGGTTTTGTTGGGCTTTGTATGGGCGGCATACAATCGGTTGCGCGTTCTACCTACTCCCAACTTATTCCCGAAACGATTGACACCACTTCGTATTTTAGTTTTTATGATGTAGCAGAAAAAGTAGGAATTGTTATTGGTATGCTCATGTACGCTACTGTTGATCAGGTAACGGGGAGTATGCGAAATGCCATTTTGTTTTTTGTGGTGTTCTTTTTTGTAGGCGGCATATTACTTATCCGCTTAGAACGTGGGAATAAACGAGCGCTATAACTGCGTTTTATTTTTTGGTAACATCGCCAGAGCCAATAATTTTCTTTTCAATTTTTAGTACAGATTCATTCACTTCAATATCCCCCGAGCCAATTATTTTGGCATCTAATTTTTGTTTTGCATGAAAATTTATATCCCCTGAACCAATAATTTTTCCTTCACAGCTCGTTGCAATAAGGTTGTTTCCATCAATATCTCCCGATCCATTAACAGTTGCTTTAAATACATCCGTTTTGCCCGAAACAGTGATATCACCAGAGCCATTCAACGATGCTTTTACCTCAATAGCTTTTACATGTACGTCCATATCACCTGATCCGTTTACATGTAACGTTATTTTGTCTTCTTTCAATGTTGCGTTTCCTTCGATGTTACCAGAGCCATTAAGCGTAAGCTTGTACACGTTTTGAACGGGTACCGTTATTAAGATGTTTTTTCCTTTTGATGGGCGCAGTTCAGTTCGGTCTTTACTTTTGATTTTAAGCGCACCTTTAGTTACACTTATTTCGATGAATTCGAGTAAATTTTCCTCTGCTTTTAATATGATTTCTCCTTCTTTTCCTGCTACTAAAATAGCATCAATATTTCCGTTGACGTTTATTTCATCATACGTACTAACTTCTCGATTTTCTGTTATTACATTCCCGTTTCCTTTAATTTTTTTACTCCATTGCGCATCGGCGGGCAGCGCGAAAAATAATATAAGTGTGCTTATAAAAATATGTATAGGTTTCATATGTCTTTGTTTTGGGTTCACAAAATGATAACGATTTTTAACAGGCTTTGTTACAATGGCATGGCATTTGAATAATATATATTGAATAAAAATTTCCATTTGTAGCAACTGCTTTATAGTATAAAGCGGACAAAATGGCACATCAATACACTATGTCTAGAACAAAGATTTTATCCCTAGAAAACCTGTTACCTCAAGATTTGGAAGATGAAGCGGACTTAATTCCGTTAATGACCACCGACGATGAAGAAGCGATACAAAAAGAACCTGTTCCGGAAGAACTGCCCATACTTCCTCTAAAAAATACCGTATTGTTCCCTGGTGTAGTGATTCCCATCACGGCAAGCCGCGACAGGTCAATAAAACTTATTAAGGCAGTAAATAGCGGAAGTAAACTGCTTGGTGTTATTGCACAGCAAAAAGGAGAAACAAAATCTCCTTCACCGGACGATTTATACCAGAAGGGAACTCTGGCAAAAGTACTACGTGTACTTAAAATGCCAGATGGCAATACCACCATCATTTTACAGGGAATAAAAAGATTTGAAACGCTGAGCTACATAGCAGAGCATCCGTATTTGACCGCGAAGGTGACAAGTTTGGAAGAGATTCGTCCAGAAGAGAACGACCCCAATTTCTCTGCTATTATAGATTCTATTCGTGATTTAGCATTAAAAATTATTGCACAGAATCCTGAAATTCCATCTGAGGCTTCTTTTGCCATTAAAAACATTCAGAGCAATGCGTTTTTGGTAAATTTTGTTTCGTCTAATATGGAGATGACCGTTGCTGAAAAGCAAGATATTTTGGAACAAGACAACTTGGAACAACGTGCCTTAATGTGTTTAAAGCAGATGAATGTTGAATATCAAAAGCTATCGCTTAAAAATGATATTCAAACAAAAGTACGCCACGATTTAGACCAACAACAGCGTGAATATTTTTTACATCAACAGATGAAAACAATTCAAGAAGAGTTGGGCGGCGTGTCGTATGACGAAGAGGTTCAAGAAATGCGCGAGCGTGCCAAAACGAAAGCTTGGGACGATAAGGTTGCCAAACATTTTAATAAGGAGTTGGCAAAACTCGAGCGCATGAATCCGCAAGTGGCAGAATATTCGGTGCAGCGGAATTATTTGGATTTGTATTTAGACCTCCCTTGGAATACGTTTTCAGAAGATTATTTTGACTTAAACCGTGCGCAAAAAATCTTAGATCGGGACCATTTTGGTTTAGATAAAGTGAAGCAACGGATCATTGAACACTTAGCTGTTTTAAAGCTCCGAAACGATATGAAATCCCCAATTATTTGTTTGGTTGGACCTCCTGGAGTTGGAAAAACTTCGCTTGGAAAATCTATTGCTGAGGCATTGGGGAGAAAATACGTACGTATGTCGTTGGGCGGTTTGCGTGACGAGGCTGAAATTCGCGGTCACCGAAAAACCTACATTGGTGCCATGCCCGGACGTGTGGTACAGAATATTAAAAAAGCGGCTACATCAAATCCTGTTTTTGTTCTTGACGAGCTTGATAAACTTGCCGAAAGTGCGCATGGCGATCCATCGTCTGCTATGCTAGAAGTGCTTGATCCAGAACAGAACACTACATTTTATGACAATTACTTAGAAACAGGATACGACCTGTCCAAAGTCATGTTTATTGCTACGGCAAATTCGTTGTCTACAATACAGCCAGCACTTCGTGATCGTATGGAAATTATTGAGGTTTCAGGCTATACATTGGAAGAAAAAGTGCAAATTGGGTTGCGCTATTTACTGCCAAAACAAACCAGCGAACACGGATTAAAAAAATCAGCCGTAAAACTTCCAAAAGCGACCATGCAACAATTAGTAGCAGGCTACACTCGCGAGTCGGGCGTACGAGGATTGGATAAGCAAATAGCGAAAGTAGTACGTCATTACGCGATGCTAGAAGCCAAAGAAACACCTCGTGATTCCAAACTAGAAGTGGCAGAACTTGAATCCATTTTAGGACCTGCAAAACTGCTTCGTGATACCTACGAAAATAACGATGTCGCAGGTATTGTTACAGGACTGGCATGGACTCGTGTAGGCGGAGATATTTTATTTATTGAGTCGTCTTTGAGTAAAGGAAGCGGTGCATTATCTATTACGGGGAACTTAGGTAAAGTGATGAAAGAATCTGCGACCATAGCCTTGCAATACATTAAGTCGCACGCTGACGATTTAGGTATTGAAAGTGACTTTTTTAGCAAACACAACTTTCATATTCACGTTCCTGAAGGAGCCACACCAAAAGATGGGCCTAGTGCAGGAATTACGATGATAACGTCTTTGGTGTCGAGTATTTTACAACGAAAAGTAAAAAACCGTATTGCCATGACGGGAGAAATTACACTTCGTGGAAAAGTGTTACCTGTGGGTGGAATCAAAGAAAAGATTTTAGCAGCAAAGCGCGCCAATATCAAAGAAATTATTTTAAGTGATAAAAATCAGGCGGATATTGGTGAGATACCCGAACGTTATTTAAAAGGATTAAGGTTCCATTACGTCTCCTCAATTGATGAGGTGCTAGCTATCGCGATTACGAAACAACGTATCTCAGGCACGAAAAAAGCGTAACTTTCGTTTTTAATACGAATGAGAAGACTTTTTGTTTCCTGTTTCTTGATTTTTTCTACTGCGATACTTGCGCAAATCGGTGGCGATGCTACCTATCGTTTTTTGGAGCTTTCATCATCGCCAAGGCAATTGGCACTAGGCAACCCCGTTACGATACGCGATGCCGATATTAGCACCACACTTGCTAATCCCGCCACAATTCGTGGGGAGCACGGTGGGCAACTGATGATAAATTACGAGCCTTATTTCGATGGTATTCATCGCGGAACGGCAGCCTATGCACATACAATCAACCGAGCGAAAGCATTGGTTTTTGATGTTAAATACATCCATTACGGTACTTTTGACGGTGCCGATGAATTGGGAAATCTAACGGCAGATTTTAGCGGAAGTGAAGTAGCACTTGGATTAGCGTCTTCACATTATTTTTTACGTCCAAACCTGCATGTTGGTGCACGAGTACGCTATGTGCTTTCTAATTTGGACACCTATACATCTTCAGGCATTACGGGCGATGTTGGTTTGTATTACAACCCGATCGGGAAACCATTCAGAGTGGCATTGGTTTATCAACATTTAGGAAAACAACTCACCGCTTATGAAGATGTTTTTGAGCCACTTCCTGCCAATCTAACGCTAGGGTTTTCGAGCGCGTTGGAGCATTTGCCGTTGCGTTGGCATGTTTCGTTACATCATCTAAACAAATGGCCGCTACTTTTTGATAATCCGGAAGATGGTACTTCGGACCTAAGCGGAAATAGTACGCAGCAAAAATCGGGTTTGCTAAAAAAGGGATTGCGTCATGCCACTTTTGGCGTGGAAGTTTTCCCAGAAGGGGTATTTTCTATTCGTTTGGGGTACCATGCGCAACGTGCTGCAGAATTACGTATTTTGGAGGTGCGGAATTTTTCGGGACTTTCGTTTGGTGTGGGCATGCAGTTACGCCGTTTGCGTTTTCAGCTAAGCCATGCTAGATATAACATAGCTGGAAACCGTACGTTTTTGGGGTTAACCTTAGAGCCAAGAAAATGAAAAAACCATTTGTGATTGCTATAGACGGCGCGTCATCAACAGGGAAGAGTACCTTAGCTAAAGCATTGGCACAGGCATTGGATTTTGTATATGTAGATTCAGGCGCCATGTATCGCGGGGTAACGTTATATGCCCAACAAAAACAGTGGCTTAGCTCAAATCGTTTTGATCAAGATACGCTAATTGCCAACCTTGACGATATTCAATTGACTTTTAAGAACAACAAACTAATGCTAAATGGCACAGATGTAAGCGCAGCGATACGAAGCATGGCCGTTTCAAATGCGGTAAGCCAAGTAGCCGCGGTTTCTGCGGTGCGTTCATTTTTGGTGGCGCAACAACGTGCCATTGGTACACAGCACAGTGTTGTGATGGATGGCCGTGATATTGGCACGGTCGTTTTTCCACACGCCGATGTAAAATTATTTTTGACTGCCGATGCCAACATTCGTGCGCAACGCCGTTACGACGAACTTAAAACCGTTGACCAGAGCGTTACGCTTGATGCTATTTTGGAAAACATTACCCAACGCGACCACTTAGATAGCACTCGTGCAGACTCACCACTAGAACAAGCCACAGATGCTGTT
>JAACDD010000176.1 GCA_009937085.1 Bacteroidota bacterium | reverse complement strand
TCATATCTAAAGAAGGGATGTCTTTTAGCTCGCCCCTTCTTAAATCAAATTCTTTTCGGATGTTCTTTTGCCAACTGTACTTGAGATGCAATTCCCCTTCGGCGAAATTTGTGTTTGTATATTCCAGATTTGCGGTGTAGTGATTATTAGCCTGTTTAGGATAATCAATTTCGCTTTTATATGGATTTATAATTAGCGGAACATCAGATTCAATGGCGCGTAACAGGTCTCCTACGGTTCCAATGTGCGCGCTCTCAAGAATCGCTATTTCGCTATCAAAATAGCTGAAGAAAGCTTTCCATTTATGTTGAAGTCCGTTTTTGCCAAGTAAAACAGAGAAATTATTTTCTTTATTTCCTGTGTTTGTTAAATTGTAATTTGGAGCGGTAAAATCACCATTTCTCTTAAAAGTACCTTGTAATTTGATATAAGTTCCACTTTTATACGATTTCACCCAATTGCTAATGGCGCTATAGCCACGTCCATTGTACATGCCGCTCAGTATCGTTTTTCCATATAACGAATCCACACGTTTTGGGTGTATCGATTCAAGTATAACCACACCTCCAGGCGTTGTCCCATATTTGAGCGTTCCAGCTCCCTTAATTAAACGTATCCTTTCAAAAGTATTTAAATCTACGTTTGGGGCATGGTCTTGTCCCCATTGTTGATTTTCCAACATCACATTATCGTAAACAACTCCAACGCGACTACCAAACATCCCGTGAATAACGGGTTTCCCTATACTATTTCCCGTTGATAGGACAGAGACACCACTAATTTGTTCTAGTGCTCTTGCTAAGCCTTTACTGCTAAAACGATCTTTTTGTAATTCGGTGAGAGAATGTATTTTACTTGTAGCTGAAAGTTCATGAACTCTTAGTTTCGAAACAACTACTTCGTCTAAGTTTTCAATTGTATGTTCCAATTCAAAGCTAAACGAACTGGATTTACCTAAATCAATTTCTCTAAAAACAGGTTTGCAATTTAAATGGGATATTTTCAGCGTAAGTTTGCCTTTACATTGGTTGCGAAGTACAAACACCCCCATACCATTAGAAACAGCGATTAAACGCGTTCCTAACACTTCTATAACGGCTGCCTCTAAAGGCGAGTTGTCCTGAGCATCTATAATTTCCCCATCAATTGTAAGATTACACTCTTGAGAAAAAACAAAGCTGGTAGCCAATATAAAAATACTGACTACCGCTTTGAAAAGATGAGACCAACTTGAACAGTTAAAACAAATTGCCTCTGTATTTGAGTTCTTCAAAATAATTTAGCAGTACGATGATTTATTCTACGTGCGCTTCAAATTCAAGTTGTACGTCAGGTGTACCGCCAAAATCACTACGCGTGGTGCCTGTTTTTGACGTTGGTCGATGCAACAAATAAGCAATTACGTCAGCTACGCCAGCGTCTGTTGTAGTCCATCTTGTAATCAAATTGAGCGGGTTGGAATTATCCATAGTATCGCCTGGTCCAGATTCAATAGTGATGTTTGCACTATCTGTTAATTCATAGAACACTTGGTGCTCGTCTTTTTCATCAATGATTTCTTGCGTAACATCTTCAATGTTATTCGGATCTTCATCGTTGAAAAAACGAATTTCGAAAAGGTAAGAAGAATTTGGCGCAAGCTCTATCTCTTCGTGATCACCATGCGGGTCTTCTGTTCCATCAGCTTCACCTGCGTGGTCGTGTCCCTCAACCTCAAACGTATACGTTTCAAAAGATTGATCACTTTCATCTGTAACTTTAATAGTTACACTAGAAAATTCTTCGTGTTCGTTAATGGCTACAGGTTCATCTTTATCACATGATGCTAAAAATAGTATAGCAGTGATTAATGTGGTTTTTTTAAAAATATTTTTTGACATGTTTATAGTTTTTATAATAATAAATAAGGTAAACCCAACAATTGGATTTAGAAATAATGTACTTCGAGAAAACTATAAAACAGGGGGCGCACGTAACTGCTTAGTAAGCAGAACTTTGGTGTATACAAAAGTAATTAAAAGTGTTTTTTCTAAAAGAAAAGACTCAGGAAGAGAGAAAAACGAAAATGCAGGAAGAACCGCTTGTACATTAGACACATAATCTAATAATTCACAGGTGGTATCACCTTCATGAAAATGAAGTGTACTATCGTCACAAACAGGGTGATCGTGATGTTCAAAAATATGAACATGCTGCGCCAACGTAGGGTAAAATAATAACCCCAAAAACAACAACCGAAAAAAATACAATTTAGGCATCATCTTTTGATGTGAACAAAAAAGCTAACCCCATGCGGGAGAGCATTTTCTTTTCAAAGTTCCAAAAAAACTTGAACTGACCAAATATAAAGCCAAAAAAGACAAGTAGAACTTGATAAATGGGAAAAATCAATACAATCCTAACAGGCCAATAAATCCACCCTGAAAAGTTTTCTGCCGTGATTCCCAAATAGTTTGTCAAAGGAGTGGCAAGTTTTGCAGCAGACGAACCCGTTACTGCAAAAACGACCAAAATCATGACCAATTGGAAATTGGAGTTAATTCCCCAACGTTTTTTAAGTCGTTGCATTTAACCTAAAAGTTCACTGATTTGTTGCGCTAGCTCTGTACCAATACGATCCTGTGCTTCTTTAGTAGCAGCACCAATATGTGGTGTAAGCGAAATTTTTGGATGCATCAATAATGCAATAGCAGGAGTAGGCTCGTTAACAAACGTATCTAACGCTGCAAAAGCCAAATGCTCGTTATCCAAAGTGGCAACTAGTGCTTCTTCATCCACGACACCACCACGGGCAGCGTTGATAAGGCCTGCACCTTTTTTCATTTTGGCAAATTCAGCAGCACCAATTGTGGGCTTGTCTTGCGCTGGTACGTGTAGCGTAATAAAATCTGATTGCGAAAGTACATCGTCAAATGAACGTGTTTTTACTGCAATGTCTACCGATTGACCATTAAAGAAGTCAACTGCAATAGTAGCCTCTTCCATAAATGGGTCATAAGCGGCAACATCCATTCCTAATCCAAGTGCGATTTTTGCTGTTGCTTGGCCAATACGACCAAATCCAACAACTCCTAGTGTTTTACCACGT
>JAACDD010000175.1 GCA_009937085.1 Bacteroidota bacterium | reverse complement strand
GGTAAATAGGAAGTTTACAATTCCAACAATAATAGTCTGTAATAAGGCAGCATCTGTACCCAAGTCTAAGGTTTTGAAAATCTCGGGTGCGTAGTACAACACAACATTAATCCCCACAAACTGCTGAAATACAGAAAGTAAGATACCAATGATGACAAGTCCCCAGCCGTATGTGAGTGCGCTATTGGTTTTAACAACAAGCGTGTTTTTGATATCGCTTAAAATACTTTGTGCTTCGCTCTCGCTATTTACTTTCTTTAAAATTTCTAATGCCTCTGCTTCTTTGTTGTGAGACACCAAAGATCTCGGCGTATCCGGTACAAAATATAAGAGTGTTAAGAAAATACTTACGGGTACCAATTCGGAGGCAAACATATAGCGCCACCCTATGTCATTGAGCCATGTATCATCACCGCTTAAAGCAATAAAATAGTTTACAAAATAAACCACCATAAAACCGCCTACAATGGCCAACTGGTTATAAGAGACCAATTTACCCCTGTCTTTTGCTGGTGCAATTTCAGCAATATAAACAGGTGACAACATAGATGCTATACCTACGCCGATACCACCAATAAATCGATAAATCATAAATACGGTTGAAAGCGTGTGATCGCCTTGACCAAGTGGTTGAAAAAACAATTCTGGAAGCGCTGAACCAAGTGCCGAAATAAAGAATAAAACACCTGCGATTACCAGTCCTTTTTTTCTTCCGAGTTTCTTACCCACGAGCCCAGCAAGAGCACCACCCACAATACACCCAATGAGTGCAATGGAAACAAGCCATCCTTTTAAAGAACTGGCGGCTAGCTCGTCTAGTCCTTTGGGTTCAATAAAAAAAGCGTCTAGCGAACCTACGGTACCAGCAATGACACCCGTGTCATAACCAAAGAGCAGGCCTCCCAGCGTAGCGACTAAAGTTAATCTTAGTAAATATGATTTTTGCATGACAGTTTTGGTTTTAAATGTGGTTATTTAGAATGTTCTCCAAAAGCTCTTGTTTACCACTAACAGGCTTAATATCAGAAGTGCTATTGCTTGCAATAGCATACAAATCATTTAAAGATAGTTTTCCTTGTTCAAAATCACTTCCTTTTCCAGCATCAAATGAAGCATATCTTTCTTGAACAAACGATGTAAAGTTTGTGTCGTTTAATACTTTATCTGCAACCAAAAGCCCTCTAGCAAAAGTATCGGCACCGCCAATGTGCGCATGGAATAAATCTTCAAAGTCAGTAGAGTTTCTTCTAATTTTTGCGTCGAAATTAACACCTCCGCCTTGAAGTCCACCAGCTTTTAAGAAAACCATCATGGCTCTAGCCGTTTCTTCTATATTATTGGGGAACTGATCGGTATCCCATCCATTTTGATAATCACCTCTATTTGCATCAATACTACCAAGCATATTATCGTTGGCAGCTACTGTAAGCTCATGCTCAAAGGTGTGTTGTGCTAAAGTGGCATGATTTACCTCAATATTCAATTTAAAATCATCTTGAAGTCCATATTTATGTAGGAATCCAATCGAAGTAGCAGCATCAAAATCGTATTGGTGTTTGCTCGGCTCCATAGGCTTAGGCTCAATAAAGAATGTTCCCTTAAAACCTTGTGAACGTGCATAGTCTTTGGCCATGGTTAGGAAGCGTGCCATATGATCCTGTTCGCGTCCCATGTCCGTATTTAGTAATGAAATATATCCTTCTCGACCACCCCAAAAAACGTAGTTTTCACCATTTAGTTTCATGGTAGCATCTAAGGCCATTTTTACCTGAGCACCTGCATAAGTCACTACATCAAAATCTGGATTTGTAGCCGCACCATTCATATACCTTGGATTGGAAAAGCAATTGGCTGTACCCCATAGGAGTTTAATCCCGGTTGCATCTTGTTTTGTTTTGATATAATCTGTGATGGCTTCTAATCGTTTTTCTGATTCTGCTAAAGAGCCACCTTCTTGAATAAGGTCATAGTCATGAAAACAAAAGTAATCGAAGCCCATTTTGGAAATAAATTCAAAGGCTGCGTCTGCTTTGTCTTTCGCAGCTTGTAAGGGGTCGGAATTTGAATCCCACGGGAAATTTTGGGTTCCCGCACCAAACGGGTCAGCGCCCTGTCCGCAGAAGCTATGCCAATATGCTATGGCAAATCTGAAGTGTTCTCGCATCGTTTTTCCTGCTACTACCTGATCTGGATTATAGTATTTGAATGCAAAAGGGTTGTCGGATTCTTTTCCTTCAAATTGAATTTTTTCTATTCCTTTAAAGTATTTGTCGTTTACCATTGTTAGATTAATTATTGTTTTTTAAAATCACTTCTAGTTGTTGTTCCCATTTACTGTATGCTTCAGCATAAGCGGTGGCATTTTTTTGTGGCGTATAACTGCTGACATAATCATTATTGGATATACTGTCTCCAAAAGCGCTTAAATCATACTTGCTAATTGAAGCAGCTCTTGCTGCGCCAACAGCGCCTGTTGTATTGTAAATTTCAATTTCTTGTCCAATCAATGAAGCTATGGTATTTGAAAAAACTTCTGACCGAAACAAGTTATCGTTTCCTGCACGTATAACATGCAGCGGCGTATTGTCATTTTTAATGAATTTCATTCCATAAATAAATGAAAAGGCAATTCCCTCTAAAGTAGCTCTATAAACAGTACCGTTTGTATGCTTGTTTAAATTCAAATTAAGCATACGTCCCCCAACGTTTGTATTCCCAAGCATACGCTCGGTGCCATTTCCAAAAGGCATTATGGTCAAGCCATTAGACCCCACAGGTTCCGCACTAGCAAGTTGATTCATGTGGTTGTAACTTTCAGCACCTGTATTGTTTTTCATCCAGCGGTACTGAATACCTGCGCCGTTTATGCACAATAATTTCCCAATAACAGGAGTCTCTTGTGTATAGTTTACGTGTGCAAAATTATTAATACGCTCCAACTCATTCGTATGCATAGTATCGGTAAGCGCGTACACCACTCCCGATGTCCCACCAGTGGCAGCAACCTCACCTGGCTTCATTACATTTAATGCTAAAGCGTTATTAGGTTGATCGCCTGCGCGATACATTATGGAGGTGCCTGGCTGTAGCCCAGAATCCATGGCTGCTTGTTGATTAACCACTCCTTGAAGCGTAAAGTTATCAACTACATCAGGTGTCATGGAAACATCAATATCATAAAAATCCAAAAGCCAGTTTGCTGGCTTGTGTGTTTTGTAATCCCAAAGTGTTCCTTCGGAAAGACCATTTACAGTTGTCGTTATATCGCCAGAAAACTTGTAGGCGATATAATCGCCAGGGAGCATATATTTATGAACCTTATCATATACCTCTGGCTCATTGTCACGAACCCATTTTAATTTGGAAGCTGTAAAATTTGCAGGGCTATTGAGTAAGTGCTCCTTACATTTTTTTGTGCCTAAGGCTTTGAAGGCTTCATTTCCAATAGCAACTGCTCGACTGTCGCACCATATGATGGCATTTCTAAGTGGTGCCCCGTTGCGGTCTACCACAACCAAACCATGCATTTGATAAGCAATGCCAATACCGTTGATTTTTTTGGAGTCAATTCCCGTTTGCTTCAATAGTTTTTTTGTTGCTAAACAAACTAGCTTCCACCACAGTTCGGGGTCTTGTTCTGCCCAGGAATTTTCTGGGCTTATCATCCCCATCTCACCTTCAGGCTCATGCGTTACGGCAATTTGCTTGCCTGTCTTTACCTCGATAATGGCGGCCTTTACAGACGAACTGCCAATATCATATCCAATATTATACATAGTTGAAGTACGTATTTAACTAAAATCTCCAATCGTTACCAAAATAAGTTTTAATGGCGTTTATGCTTCCATCAAAATTGTGCCTAAAAGTAGTAAATTTGACATTTCTCAAATGAGTTTTTCCTGAAATTTCGGTGTCATGATAAAAGAAAAACCATTGGCCACCAACTTTTAATGTAGAATGGTGATTTGTCCAACCCTGAACAGGCTCATTTAGCACCCCTTGATACGTATAAGGACCGTAAGGATTATCACTTGTTGCGTATGCTATTAAATGTGTATCGCCAGTTGAATAACTCATATAATAAATACCGTTGTGTTTATGTATCCACGGTGCTTCAAAAAAACGACGATCTAAGTCCTTAGTTAATATAGGGCTGCCTTGCTTATCAAGAATTTCAATGGATTTTACTTCTTCGGCAAACTCAAGCATGTCGCCTGTTAGCTTTGCCATCCGCGGCAATATGGCCGGGTTGTCTGGAACACCCATGTCTTTTAAGGATCCATTTTCGTCATAAGATCCGCTTTCCCAACGTTGCAATTGACCGCCCCAGATACCACCAAAATAAATATAAGCGCTTCCGTCATCATCAACAAAAACAGCAGGATCAATGCTATAACTCCCTTTCATGGGTGATGGCTGAGGTGAGAATGGACCTTCGGGTTTTGTCGAAGTAGCAACGCCTAATCTAAATATATTATTGGCGTCTTTTGCAGGATAATAAAGGTAATATGTGCCATCTTTATATGCAGCGTCTGGTGCCCAAAACTTACTTTTAGCCCATGAAACATCATCAACAGAAAGGCCTACAGGGTGTACAGTAACATCGCTTCCATCTAAATTCATTGACAGCACATGGTAATCAATCATATTAAAATGATTTCCACTATCATCCTCTATTCCGCCTGACTCAATATCGTGTGAGGCATAAATATAAATACGGTCATTAAAAATATGTGCGGAAGGATCAGCTGTATAAATTTCACTAACTAAAGGGGTGTTTAAAAAATCTGTGTTTGAATTGAGTTTTTCACTCAGTTGACTACAAGAAGTAAATGGTAATGAACATAAAAATAAGACTAAAAATATTGGAAGTTTACTGTAATACATCTGTTTTGGTTTAGTATTTCACCAAATATATCACAGTAGTCAACCGCCAATTATAATAAATTGTGCAAAAACTAAAACAAGAGTTTCACTTAATAATGAAGCGATAAATAATCTTCTTCTTGTAAGGAACCAACTAGTGCTTTTGGTGGCTTGTTCCATTTTGATATTCTATCGATAGGATGCAACGTTGGTTTTAATAGCGGCATCTTATTGTCAATCAAAAAATCATTTTGCTGCGTCATCCAGATTATTAATTGATTTTCTAATTGATTTTTAATAACTGCATATTCTTTGTTTTGAACTAAATTTTTATGCTCAAAAGGGTCTTTTTCTAAATCATAAAGCTCTTCAAATGGAACCTTAGGAAACGCCTCTGCTCCTCTTTTAATAAAGGCATTTACCGCTTGATTACTACTCATGTTTTGCTCCACAACTTCAAGGGAATTAAAATTACGCACATATTTATAGCGTTGATTTCGCACCGATCGGGATGGAAACACATAGCAACTTTGAATATTTTGCCGTGTTGCAATTCCATATACGTAATCTCGAATTTTATTTTCTTTTCCCTCTAAGATTGGCAAAAAGCTTATCCCATCAATGTCATCAGGGACACTCCCACCTGCAATTTCAAGTATTGTTGGTAATATGTCTACTAGTGCTACGAATTGATTGCTTTGTGTTTTGGGCTTGATTCGATTGGGCCAACGCGCCACCATAGGAACTTTTAGTCCAGTTTCACGCACACTCCATTTACCCTTTAATCCATGATCGGATAAATATAAAAATAAGCTGCTATCAAGTACAGATAAATTCTCTAACATTGAAAGAACCTGTCCAAGTTGAGCATTATCGTCAGCAATATTTTGATAGTAGCCCGACTTACTTCGCGCTATCTTTTTATTTGGATTTTTTGTTGTGGGATCGTAGTCTAGAGGCTTATCTACATAATCATTTTGCGTTGGGTATGGACCGTGAGGAAGATCTGAAGCGAAAATGATACAGAACGGTTTTGAACTATCTTGGATGTATTTTTTTACTTTATTAATTGGCAGCAATCTGTTTTTAACCGTGTGATAAAAATGTGTCCAATTAAAAACAGAAGAAGGTTTAATATGCCCCTTGCCTGCCAAAATAACTTCATATCCAATCGTATTAAAATAGTCATTTATGTCCGTAACATTTTTTACAGGAAGGTGATTCGCCATACATCCATTGCGCATTGGAAAAAGACCGGTAAAAAGTTGAGAGCGACTTGGCGCACATATCGCTTGAGCTGTATACGCATTTGAAAAGGTCATTCCTTCACGGGCAAGACGATCAAAGTGTGAGGTGTCGACTTGCGTATTCCCAAACGTTTGAAAATCCCAAGAATTCTGGTCATCTGACAAGTAAATAATAATATTAGGACGTTTTGGTTCTTGAGCACCTTGTTGCGCGGACACAGAAAAAAAAGATAGAACTAAAAAAAAGGATGTATAAATAAAAGACCATTTCATATTATGAAGTAAAAGCAATGTGAATAAAAATAGCACTTTTAATTCAACCATAAGTGTAAAATTAAAAAAAATGAGTTGTATTTACACATTATGAATTAATATTTTTAATTTTAGAGTCGGAATAAAAAATTTGTTTCTTCAAACGCAGCCATATGAATAAAATTTGTTATTTACTTCTCTGCTTGGTTTTTGTTAAAAATTTAGTTTTGGCACAGGAACAACCCTTCCTATTTGTTAAGACAAATGAAGATATCGGTAAGCGCGCCATTACATGTATAGTCAATGATTCTATTAATCAGCTATGGATAGGTACCTATGGCGGCGGTTTAAAAAAGTATAACGGCGTAGACGTAGAAACATTTAAACACGATGTAAACACCTCCTCTGGTTTGTCAAGTTCCGAAATTTATGATTTGCTCTTAGGAAAAGATAACGCCGTTTGGATTGCCGCTAATAATGGGCTAAATCTATACAATCAAAAAAACGATACGTTCACTCATTTTAACCCAAAAAATGAAATACTACCCATTCATGCGTTGGCTATGCTTGATGATACACACATCATATTAGGGACCCACCGAAAAGGGGTTTATGTGTTTAATACCCTTACAAAAGAATTTCAAAAAGCAGCATTAGATATTGATCAGAATGGCCTGCAAGTGAATGCGCTAGCTGTCGATCAATTAAAACGCATATGGGTAGGTACTAATATGGGGGTCATGCAACTTAGCTTCACTGGACTAAGACTCACTAAAATTTCGGATAGAGTTGTTAAAAATGAAGCATTACTATCAGATGAAATTTTAAGTCTTGAATCGGATGCGTTTGGGAATATTTGGGCTGGAACTGTTAAAAATGGTGTTTTAAAAATCAGCACAAAAGATGTGAATTATTTAGATGTAGATCATTTTCCAATAAGTGAAAAAAGAATATTCTCAATAAAAAAATACACTAACGGAATGATGCTGTGTGGAACAGAGAACGATGGCCTTTTTGTACTCACAAGTGAAGGGGAAGTTTCCGATAGGTATGTTAAAAAACGTGGAGACTCATTTAGTATTCATTCCAATTCTGTTTGGGCAATTCACAGCGACACGAATGATCGAATTTGGCTAGGGTATTACGACCAAGGTATCGATAAATACGATCCTTATCATTTTAAATTTGCTTTCCTTCAAAATGATATTGCTAAAGATGTAATGCCATTTCCTTTATCTGTTTCTTCTATTGCAAAAGATAAATTTGGGCGTTTATGGTTTAGCTGTATTGACAAAGGGGTGTATGTGTATAACCCCAATGACAAATCATATACGCATTTAAATAACCCTACTAATTCTATTGGAAAAGGATTAAACAGTCTTGATATTCCTTCACTATTTATTGATAGCAATCAAAATGTATGGGTAGCGTCTTGGTACGATGGAATTTATTTACTTAAATATGGCGCTAAGCGCTTTATAAATATTAGTACTAAATCCTTTCCAAAAACACTTAAATCAAATAGAATTGTTAGCTTCTCTGAAGACTCAAAAGGAGTTATCTGGATTGGAACTTTTTTGGGCGGATTGTTGTCTTATAACACAAAAACAAATGCTTTAAAACACTATGATGGTGAGGCATTTGAAAATGCAGAGCTACATAACGGAAATATTCGAAAAGTGATTGTCGATAAGAACGATAATATTTGGCTAGGAACACGGAAAGGAATTTATCGATACAATCAAAAAAACAATTCCGTAACTTCTTTTAATGATAAAATTAAATCCACATCAAATGGAGCTTTTAGCGACTTTATTGTATTCTCACTCTATGAAGACGCAAACAAAAACATATGGATAGGGTCTGATGGCTATGGCCTGTTTAGTTACTCTTTTAGTGATGATCAATTTACGTGGCATGGAGAAGGCAGCAACTTGCGTAACATGTCCATAAATTCCATTACACAATCTTTTGATGGATTGTATTGGCTTGGAACAGACAATGGTTTAATTAGATACGATAACAATGACGAAACGTTTCGGGTTTTTGAGTCCAATGATGGACTGTTAAGCATGAAAATTAATCGGAGTGCTTTTTTAACAGAGGGCAATACATTGTATTTGGGGACAAGTGAAGGAATTAATTTTTTTGATTTTGATAAGATAAATAGCAATAAAAATGTTCCGAAAATTTTGTTTCAACAACTAAAGATTGGGAATAAGCGCGTATCTGTTTCAGAAATAGGTCCATTAAAAAAGACGATACAGTTTTCTGATTCCATATTTTTAAATTACAATCAATCTTCTTTTTCCATAGACTATATAGGAGTTAATCAAACACGTGGTGAGAAAAATAATTATGCCTATATGCTAGAAGGCTTAGAAAAAGATTGGAATTATGTTGATAAGCTCCGAACCGCTACATACACAAATATAAAACCAGGCAAGTATACGTTTAAGCTTAAAGCATCAAATAATGATGGTGTTTGGACGGCAAAATCTAAGAACGTTTTTATTAAAGTAACTCCGCCTTGGTGGTTAACTATTGGTGCTAAGATGAGTTATGCAGTTATCATATTATCACTAAGCTTTTATATTTCTAGATTAATAAGACTTCAGGTTTTAGAGCGAAGAAAGGCGGAAGTTGAACGAAATCAACGCGAACAAACTGAAGAACTTCATCTTAAAAAGATGCAGTTTTTTACAAACATTTCTCACGAATTTAGAACACCGCTTACGCTAATCTTAAACCCTTTGGAGTCTTTGCTTTCTTCGCCTGATGAAGTAACACTTCCTGATGAAGTACGTGCCAAACACCGCATAATTCATCGCAATACAAAAAGAATGAAACGCCTTATTGATGAGCTAATGGATTTCCGAAAAATGCAATTTGGGAAAATTCAGCTACGTGTTAAAAAAATAGATATCGCAAGTGTTATCAAAAACGTTATTTCGTACTATGAGGAGGAGGCGCTGTATCGAAATATCGACTTAAAGTTAAAACCCCTTGAGCAGGACGAAATATTTATGTGGGCAGACGCTTCCATGATAGAAAAAATTGTGTTTAATCTAATATCAAATGCTTTTAAAGCAACTAAAGAAGGTGGAGCCATAACAGTAGAAATGCATCATCACAAAGACGGTGTTGTGTTCCCGCTTTTAGAAAATAGTTGGCCGCAAGGCGCACTAGAAATTATCATAAAAGACAGTGGTATTGGAATCAAAAAAGAAAACATTCATAACATCTTTGAGCGTTTCTACCAAGACAAAGATAATAATGAACAATATTTTGGGGGAACAGGAATTGGATTGGAAGTGGTACGGAAATTTGTAACATATCATAAAGGAAAAATTGAAGTAGAAAGTGAAGAAAACAGGGGCACCAAATTCAAACTGTTTTTTCCGTTAGATAACACACATTTTGAAGAAAATCAATTTGCTAACTACGGAATAAGTCAAAAGAAAACTACACGTCCTAAACATATTGAGCAAATCACAGCGGATGAAAACAATAATAATGCGGATAAATCAAATAGCATTTTAGTCGTTGAAGACAACCTAGAACTTCGTGAATATTTAAAGCTAGAATTAAAGGGAATGTATCGTGTTTATGAAGCATCAAATGGTTTGGTTGGTTTTGAAATGGTTAAAAAACACAACCCTGATTTGATTATAGCTGATGTAATGATGCCTGAAATGGATGGGATTGAAATGTGTGAAAAACTAAAATCAGATAAGGACACAAATAATATTCCTGTTATAATGCTTACAGCTAAAGTTGCTGAAAAAGAAAGAATTGAGGGAATTGACGCTGGTGCAGATGTGTATCTTAAAAAGCCTTTTAGTGTCAATCTTTTAAAGTCTCATATTCGCCAACTCATCAAATCAAAAAACGCTTTTTATGAGTCCTATTTTAAAAGTTTTGATATGGATCTTGAATCCGTTGGCTATGACAATAAAATCCTTGCTGACGTAATAGTTGTCATTGGAGATAATTTATCTAAAGAAGATTTATGTGTACAAGATATTGCAAACGAATTGGGACTTAGTCGAAGCAAACTGTACAGAAAAATCAAATCACTTACAGGAATTTCAGCAAACGAAATTATACGTAAAACACGACTTGAAAAAGCAAAGGAATTTCTTGTAATGACAGATATGACTATTGGTGAAATTTGTTATAAAGTTGGTTTTGCCTCTCCGTCGTATTTTACAAAAAGATTTAAAGAGCATACGGGAACTATTCCAAAAGACTACAGGCTCAAAAACAAAGATCAAAAAGAAATAGCGGCCAATTAATATCTCGGAATCAAAATGCATTATTTAAAAAAATTTATTAACTATACATAATGGGTTTTATTGTTCAATTGCATACTTGTATTTGCACAACAAAGTACCGTAATTACGGGAAAGATATTAAATCAAAGTGGCTATGAAATTCCCTATGCAGCAATAGGTGTTTTAAACAAAAACACAGGGTCAACTTCAACTGAAGATGGGGCTTTTTATTTTCGTGTTCCAAACAATGCGCTCGAAGACACCCTAACAGTTTCGTCACTAGGTTTTTCGACGTTTTCAATAAAGGTCAATGATTTTTTAAAGCTCCCGAAAAAAGAAATTATACTGGAGGAAAAAACAACTGCTTTATCAGAATTCGTTGTTAACAGTGTTGCGTATTATGTGAAAAATGCGCTAAAGGAGCTAAAATCCAATACGGTAAGTAAAAATCATCAGCTCAATTTTTGTACCGAAGATGGTCTGTTGAGGACCGTTTATGTCGTTTTTTTATTGAACATAATATTAACGCTATTGACCGAGGGCCAAGTTCATATTTGGTAAAATTTTCTGTTGAGGATGTACGCACTTCTGCTGACTACAGATTTGTAAAAAATGAGCAGGAAATTCATGCGCTTAAATACATGGCGTACAATAACCCACTGCGTAAAGGAATTAGCTTAAAGGCATATACATGGGATAAAATTGGAGATTCTAGTTATGACAATGAGGACGTCATTATTGCTAAAGGTAAAATGGACAATAAGGAAACTATTTGGCTATATATTGGCATGGATAGTTATAAGATTTATAAATTGGAAATGGAAAAAAAGCCTAAAACAGGAAAATCACTAACGGCTACATACATTTATAAAAAAAACAACAAAGGTCTTTTGTATTTAAGCTATCACCAAAGAGAATGGCAAGGTGCCGCACCACTACCAGAAAACATAAAAAAAGTACTAAAAGCTAACGGTAAGCCGGTTCGGAACTACATCCCTATTGGGTATCGACATGAAGCTTATGTGTTAGATATTGAGGAAAATAAGTCACGTTTTAACACTGTAGAAGAATTGGAAAATAAAGACATGACGCAATATAAAACAGACTATAATGCTTCCTTTTGGAAAAAGTTAAACATCCCTCCTAATACGCGGTTTTACAATAAAAACATAGCTGAACTTATAGCTATGTATGGAGTACCAATAGAGAATCAATTCAAGTATTCAAATATGAGATAATCCGATTAATGTTGTAATGTAATACGAATGGGTTTGTCAGCTTCTTTTTTGTGTTCAAAACGAAACGGATAAGAAACCCCGTTAACATTAACATGACCTTCGTATGTGCCATAAAAACCTGAAAATGCCATCTCTTCATTAAAATTAAATGTCGTGTCAACACGCGTTGTCCAGGTGTCTTTAATTAGTTTCTTTAAGGTATAAAATGCTTTTTTTGGTTGTAATTCCATATCTAAAATTCCTCCTGCATGACCACGCCAAGCATTTTTGTCTGTTAGGTTCCACATCGTTATGGAACTTATATTTGGATGACTAAACAATAGGGTGTAAAAATCTTTCAGATAGGCTGCTTGGTAAATTTCTTTTTCTGCTAAGCTCGGAAGATTTAGCGTTTTTCCTTTTTGCTGTGATTTCTTTCGCTCTTCTAAAAAAACTTGATGATCTTTCCAGTTGTTGAATAATTTGGAGCTTGTAACAGTTACCTCAGTGAATTGTATCTTTTTGCCAAGCGGAGTAAATGTGTTTACTAAATTCCAAAGCTCATCCTCAGAGAAGACATTATCATGTGTTTGCATATGTGCTTGCATTCCAATAGCATGATACCCTACATTTTGTTCAATAAAAAATGTATTAAGTTTCAAAAACTCTGGATCAGTGGGGTGGTAGTGATTGTTGGTGTAAATCTTAGTAGCGTCTATCTCATTAACAAAATCGTATACGTTTTTCATGGCTGGATAAATACCTCCTTTGTAGGTAATCCAGCGCGTAACACCACTAGGAGTTACATGGTTTTTAAAAGGTGCAATTGCCTCGTTATAAACATCCCAATATTCAATTTCGGGATACCCTTGAATCAAATCTTTGATTCGTTTATAAATGATTTTTTCAAGCTTTGCCGGCTCCTTGTGATCAATAACCCATTTCGGTAGTGATTCATGCCACAACAGCGGGTGCCCCTTTATTTTGATGTTATTTTCTACTGCCCAATCTACTTTCGCTCTCATTTGACGCTTATAGCCTGTCAAATCTCTTGTTTCGTCTCGTCCCGCCCAGTAAAACCCTAGTGTTACAAAATTGAACAGCTCTTTAACGCGTGATTTGTACATCTCTTTGTAGTGGGTAGAAAGCGGCCCCATTTGGGTTAGCGAAACACCAAAGTTAAAATCGTGATTCACTAGCTCAAAACTTACAGTTGCTTTAGAAACGTTTTGTTGCTTATCGGAATAAATAAATTGAATGGTTGTTGATCCTTTCCTAATACTATCAATGCGTTTGTTTGCTCCCTCT
>JAACDD010000174.1 GCA_009937085.1 Bacteroidota bacterium | reverse complement strand
GTGGCAGTCTTGGATACACATTCAAGATTTGGTGCGTTTATTTGTTTTTTCAATGGAAAATCCAGGAAATTATAATGCTGTTTCGCCTCACCCTGTTTCTCAAAAAGTGTTGGTTAAATCCATTGCAAAAACCTACAACGTTCCGCAGTGGTTGCCAGGCATTCCTAAATTTGTTGTTAAAACAGCTATGGGCGAAATGGGAGAAGTATTATTTGATAGCATTAGGGCTTCAAGTGCAACTGCAGAAAAGCAAGGATTTGTATTTAAATATCCATTACTTGAGGATGCGCTTAATGATTTGCTTCCATTGCGTACAAAAAAGTAGTGTCATTTTGACATAATATATGTTTTGGCAGTACTTTTGCCAATTATTAAAAAACATTTTATGGCTGCCAAAAAAGGTAAAAAGGAAGTTGAAGAAGAAGTAGTTCATGAAGCGGAAACTACGAAAGTGGAGGTTGAAAAAGATCCGTTAGTAGAAGCTCAATCTGCCTTAGAAGAAGAAAAAAACAAATTTCTCCGCTTATTTGCCGAGTTTGAAAACTACAAAAAACGCACTGCAAAAGAGCGCATTGAGTTGTTCAAAACAGCGTCTCAAGAAGTTATGGTGGCCCTCCTTCCTGTTTTAGATGATTTTGAACGCGCGCTCACCGAGCTTGACGAAAATGATGAGAAATTAGCAGGTATTCGTCTTATTTACAATAAGTTAGATGATACTCTAAAACAACAAGGATTGTCCAAAATGGAAATAGTTCCTAAAGCCATTTTTGACGCCGAGTTACACGAGGCTATTACGCAGCTACCCGCAACAGACGAACATCCGAAAGGGACTATTATTGACGTTGTTGGCGCAGGGTATAAACTTGGAGATTTAATAATTCGTTACCCTAAAGTGGTGGTAGCCCAGTAAATATGAAAGAAGACTTTTACGACATACTCGGAATAAACAAGTCGGCTTCTGCGGCAGAAATTAAGAAGGCCTATCGCAAAAAAGCAATTGCTTATCACCCAGATAAAAACCCTGGTGACGCTGAGGCAGAGAAGAAATTTAAACAAGCAGCTGAAGCCTATGAAATTCTAGGCGATGCGCAAAAACGCGCGCAATACGACCAATATGGACACGCTGCTTTTGATGGAAACCAAGGTTTTGGCGGCGGTGGAATGAATATGGACGATATCTTCAGTCAGTTTGGAGATGTTTTTGGCAGCGCTTTTGGCGGAGGATTTGGTGGTTTTGGCGGAGGTCAACGCCGTGCAAAAGGAACAAATTTACGTGTACGCGTAACGCTAACCTTAGAAGAAATAGTTCTAGGTGTTGAGAAAAAAATTAAAGTTAAGCGCAAAAAACAAGCCCCAGGTGTAAGCTACGCAACCTGTAAAACTTGTGGTGGATCTGGTCAAACCATGCGCATTACCAATACCATTTTAGGCAGAATGCAATCGGCAACAACATGTAGTACATGTAATGGGGCTGGGCAGAGCTTGCGTCATCGTCCTTCTGGTGCTGATGCTTATGGAATGATTTCTGAAGAAGAAACGGTTTCTATTAAAATTCCTGCAGGTGTAGAAGACGATATGCAGCTTAAAGTTTCCGGTAAAGGAAATGAAGCACCTGGACAAGGGCTTTCAGGAGACTTGATTGTTCAGATATCTGTAAAAGAACATACACACTTAAAACGCGAAGGGAACAACCTGCATTTAGACTTGTACATTTCCATTTCTGAAGCAGTACTTGGTACGTATAAGGAAATTAATACTGTTGCAAGTTCCGTAAGAATTAAGCTAGATGCCGGAATTCAGTCAGGTAAAATTTTACGTCTCAAAGGAAAAGGAGTACCAAGTTTGAACGGTTATGGCACGGGAGACTTACTTGTTCACGTTAGTGTCTGGACACCCGAGCAACTTACTAAAGAACAAAAACAATTTTTTGAGCAACAAAGTGCGCACGAAAATTTTAAGCCCAGTCCAAAATCAACGCACAAATCGTTTTTTGATAAAGTTAAAGACATGTTTTCATGATTTTATATCATTTATAAGCATAAAGTTTTATATATTTGGCGCAACGATAGATTTATCTATAGTTATTTTTCTTTTTCATAGCAATTTTTTCCCATCCTCTTTTTGAGGGTGGGTTTTCTTTTTTACCACTATTTTTTTCTATATTAGAGTATGGAAAAAATCAAATCATTCTTTCAATATAATATCGGAATTGGAGATGCTCAATTGAGTGTTGGCTCCTTCCTGATTTGGGTTTTTGTCATTATCACGGTATCGTTTTTATTGCGAACAGCCCGTAAAGTCTTAAGCCGTAAACTCTCTTCTGAGCGTAGGGGTAAATTCAAACCCATTTTTTCATTTTTTAACTACTCGGTCTATACCGTAGTGTTCTTATTGGTTTTGCAAAACGCGGGGGTAAATTTAACTGCGCTTTTAGCGGCATCTGCAGCTTTGTTGGTTGGTGTTGGTTTTGCGTTACAAACCTTTTTTCAGGACATTATTTCTGGTATTTTTATTTTAATTGACCAAACGGTTCATGTGGGTGATATCATTGAGCTCAATGACAAAGTTGGTCGTGTTGAAAAAATAACGCTTCGTACTACTCGAGCGGTAACTAGAGATAACAAGGTGCTTATTATACCAAATCATAAATACTTCACTACAACCCTGTTTAATTGGACAGAGAACAATAAAGTAACGGGCGAGTCCATAAATATTGGTGTGGCATATGGAACAGATGTTGATGAATTTAAAAAAGTTATACTAGAAACGGCCAAAAAACACCCCGATGTCATGCCTAACAAAGAACCTGTGCTGTTGTTTCAAGATTTTGGCGATAGCAGTCTAGATTTTACACTTATTGTCTTTACAAAAGATGCCTTTAAGGGTGCTATTATTAAAAGTGATTTGAGATTTGCAATTGAAAAAATACTCCGACAACACAATATTGAAATTCCGTTTCCCCAACGTGTTATTCACACCTCCAACTAAATGGCGCATATCCTAATTGTAGAAGACGAAGCAAACATCCGTCGTGTATTGCGTAAAGTACTTGCAGACGCTGATAAAACATTAACGATCAGCGAAGCCGAGGATGGTGTATCGGCTATTTCGGCTATTTCAGAAGTTATGTTTGATCTCATTTTATGCGATATTAAAATGCCAAAAAAAGATGGTATTGAGGTATTGTCTTACGTTCAAGAACACGCATCCCAAACACCTGTTGTCATGATTTCGGGTCACGGCGATTTGGAAACTGCTGTTCAAGCCATGCGATTGGGTGCCTATGATTATATTGCCAAACCACCCGACTTAAATCATTTATTACAAACCGTACGATCGGGATTAAGCATTCAAGCGAATCCAAAAAAAGCGAACACCAAAAGAGCACCAAAAAAGTATACTATGGTTGGTGAGTCT
>JAACDD010000173.1 GCA_009937085.1 Bacteroidota bacterium | reverse complement strand
GTTATACGCATCTAAATGCTTCATATCAAATATGGATTAGTGATTCTAATTCTTGTTGGGTATTAATGTTTCTAATAAAATGTTCGTCAGATGGCGCAACTTGTATCGTTTTTGTGTCTTGTTTTTGAATAAGTTCCAATAGCCTTAGCGCATTGTCGTATAAGGCTTTTTGAAATACAGGAACCAAATGTTTCGCGTAAATTCCAACTAACGGACACTCATGTGAATGAGTTACCAAGTACGTTATATCGTTTTTGCTAGAGTTCGAAAGTAAATAGCGTTCTAAAACTTGAGTCGTGATGTTAGGAATATCGCAACTGAGTACAAGTACCTGATCTGTTTGACTGTGATGTAATGCGGAGTAAATTCCTCCAACAGGACCTTTATCCTTATAAATATCACCTAATAACGGATATCCAAATCGATGGTACGCTACATTGGATGTCACTAAGGCTATTGATTCTGTAAGTGGCTTTACCGCATCGATAATGTGCTGCACAAAGGGCTTTCCCTTATAAAGCACTAAGCCTTTTTCTTGTTGCATTCGCGTGCTTTTCCCACCACACAAAATGTAAGCTGATATGTTAGTATGCGCTGCCATTAATAAAGTATGAGTTTAAAACATGCTACTAGCAGCACAGTAGTTAATACATATTTGAGCGCCTTTTGAGACCCCTTATTGCTTCCATAGATTGCGCCAAGCACGCCACCAATAAGTGCAATAGGTACAAGGCGAAAAGATTCAGTTGAAATTTGATGATGAATTGAATATCCAACAATTCCCGCTATGGAATTAACAAAAATAAACAACGCCGATACCGCAGCTGCTACTTTCATTTTGCCCCATCCAAGCAAAAGAATAACAGGCGTTAAAATAATACCTCCGCCAATGCCTATCATCCCCGAAAACAACCCAATAACAAAACCAATCCCAAGCGCTAATGGGGTGTTAAATGCTATTGATTTTTGAGATGTGTTTTTAAGTACTCCCATTAACCTTAAAATAGCAACCAATAAAAAAAAGGCTAATACAATTTTGTAGAGTTTGGTATTGATATCCAAAAAACCACCGATAAATGCTGCTGGTATCGAGGCTATAGCAAAAGGGTAAAACAACGACCATGTAAAGTGGTTGTATTTCTTAAAATAAATAAAAGCAACACCAGAAATGGCGATGTTTAAAATTAGAGCCGTTGGCTTAATGTAACTTATGGGATAAGAAAATGCTGCCATAAGTGCAATGTAACCGCTTGCGCCGCCATGACCCACACTCGAGTATAAAAAGGCAATACACACAAGCAATACCGCAAAAAGCATCCAAAGACCTAAAGTAGTTGTTGTCATGACTGCCATGATTTAAATTCTTCCTCTAAAAAAGTAATGCATTGGGTATTTAACTCTTCAAATTTTTGAATCAAGAGCACACCATAGTCTGTAACTTGAGTCCCTCCACCGCTTTTTCCACCGACATTTTTTATAACAACTGGCTCAGGAGCAAGTTTATTCATTTGATCTAACAATTGCCATGCTTTTTTGTAAGACATATGCATTGCGCGCGCAGCAGCACTTATAGATGACGTTTTCTCAACTTCCTTCAATAAGTTTATTCTACCAAACCCGATAAAAGGCTTGCCCTTTTCTTCAATCCATATCCTACTCTTTATTTCCATCAAAAATCAAATTTTAGACATTCAACAATATCGCCAACAGATAAATTAACTGTATTTGCATCAACACAAGCCAACGCATTACTTTTGGCATAGGTGTGTAACATGGCAGAACTCTGCCCGTCTAATAAATCAACTGAATCATTTCCCAAATAAGCTTTTAAAAACAAGGTTTTACCGGATTTGTTATGAAAACTAAAGTTGGCCTTAGCGCTTACTTTTTCTAAACCTGTTTTACCGTAGCCCCCTAAATCTCGTAATAAAGGCAAAACATACACATAAAAACAAGTCAAAGCGGAAGCTGGATTTCCCGGAAGTCCAAACACAAAAGTCGTGTCCTTTTTTCCAAACCAAAGCGGTTTGCCAGGTTTCTGATTAACCTTATAAAATAGTTCCTCAACACCCAACTCAACAAGTGCTTTTCTAACAAAATCATAATCCCCAACAGAAATACCTCCAGAAATTAACACAACGTCATTTTCCAATAGTTTAGAAGCAATAGCTTCTTTTGTTGCTGTAAAATCATCTTCAACTTTGCAAAACTGTACGTCCAGTATACCAATGGCACCTAATGCAGCAGAAAGCATGGACGCATTGCTTTCGTATATTTTTCCAATGGGAAGATTTTTTCCAGGTTCTTGTAATTCGTTTCCTGTGACAATGATGGCTACTTTAGGTAATGTGAATACAGAAACCTCTGCAATTCCCAAGCAGGCTAAAAAACCAATAGCGGCACTATTTAAACGTGTCCCTTTTGCCAGGGCAAGATTACCTTTCGAAATTTGTTCGCCAGTATTGCGAATGTTAGCACCCTTTTTGGGCATGGTATTGATTTGAATCTTTTCCCCTTCCCTCTCAACATGCTCTTGCATGATTACAGTATCCGCATCGTCTGGAACTAATGCGCCTGTAAACACGCGAACAGCTTCATCCGCATTTAAGGAAAAATTATTCGCATCTCCAGCTTTTGATTCTCCTATAACATTAAATGCGATTCGTGTAGTTTGCCGAATCGCATAACCATCCATGGCAGATTGTCTAAATGGAGGCATATTGATTGTAGCATAAACAGTTGTGCTTAAAATTCTGTTCGCTGCAGCTTCTAAAGAAATCGTTTCAGAACCGTAATTCCTTGATGTTTTCTCAATAATCTCTAGGGCATTTTGAACTGAAATCATAGCGGTTTTTAGCGTTATGTTTTCATAAATATAGCGATTGTGTTATCCTTTTATATAACACAAACAACACTTTTACTGAAATTGTAAAATAAGTGTGTGAATTTTTTTATTCTTTGAAATTCAACTGGTGTATTTTAAGAGATTACAACTCAAATTTTACCCCAACCAGCCTTCCCTATCCAAACTTCGGTACTGAATGGCTTCGGCTATATGTGCGTCTAAAATAGCTTGTTCGCCTTCCAAGTCGGCAATGGTGCGCGCTACTTTTAGAATTCTATCATAGGCTCTTGCCGATAAGCGCAATCTATCCATAGCGGTTTTTAACAATGCCAGCGATGGTTTGGAAAGCGCACAGTATTTGCGAATTTGCTTGGTGTTCATTTCGGCATTGTGATGTACATGCGTTACATCAGTAAAGCGAATGCGCTGACGCTCGCGTGCTGCCAACACCCGTTGTCGAATTGCTGAACTCGGTTCTGCTAATGGGGTTTGTGCTAATTTTTCAAAGGGAACAGGTTGCACCTCAACGTGCAAATCTATCCGGTCTAAAAGAGGGCCTGATATCTTTCCCAAATAACGTTGCATTTCAGCAGCCGAATGTCCCGGAGCAGTAGCATCATCGTTAAAAAAGCCTGAAGGTGTTGGGTTCATACTTGCCACCAACATAAACGAAGCAGGGTACGTCAAGGTGAATTTAGCACGTGCTATGGTAACCTCTCTATCCTCCAACGGTTGACGTAACACTTCCAAAACGCTGCGCTTAAACTCAGGTAATTCGTCTAAAAACAACACCCCGTGATGCGCAAGCGAAATCTCACCGGGTTGCGGATAGGTGCCGCCGCCTACCAACGCAACATCAGAAATGGTGTGGTGCGGCGAACGAAATGGGCGGCTATGAATAATCCCACTCCCTTTCATTTGTCCAGCTACCGAATGGATTTTTGTGGTTTCTAGTGCTTCGTGAATAGACATGGGTGGTAGGATACTTGGCAAGCGTTTGGCAAGCATGGTTTTTCCTGCACCGGGAGGTCCTATCAACAAAATATTATGCCCGCCAGCGGCAGCTACTTCCATACATCGTTTTATGGACTCCTGCCCTTTTACATCTTCAAAATCCAAAATAGAAGATTGCTCTTGTACCAACTGCGACGCCAAATCATACGTAACTAAATTTTCTTGATGATACACATTGAGGAAAGCGATCATATCATTTAAGTGTGCAAAACCGTGTACTTCAATCCCTTCCACTATAGCAGCTTCTTGACCATTTTCTTGGGGTACTAGAATACCTTTAAACCCGTCTTCTGCGGCTTGCAATGCCATGGGCAATACGCCACGCACCGGACGCAATGTGCCATCTAAAGACAATTCGCCCATCACAATCCATTTGCTTAACTGCGAGGTCTCCACTTGTCCAGATGCCACCAAAATACCCAAGGCAATAGGCACATCGTAAGCCGCGCCTTCTTTGCGCAAATCTGCAGGTGCCATGTTTATGGTGATACGCTTTCCTGGAAGTTTATAGCTGCATTCCATCACAGCTGCCGCAATACGGTGATTGCTTTCTTTAACGGCATTATCGGGCAATCCTACCAGATGATAGCCAACGCCAGGATGAATGTGAACTTCTATGGTGATGCACTGCGCATTAATGCCAAAGACGGCACTGCCAAAAATTTGGGTAAGCATAAGTAGGTATTTGGTATAAAGTTACAAATTTTAACGAAATTTGCGCCATGGATAAAACTGATTTCCGTGCCATTTGTGGGCAATTTGCTACCGGCATCACTGTGATTACGACCTCACACAACAACAAAAACATTGGCTTTACCGCAAACTCATTCACTTCGGTTTCGCTGGAGCCGCCCGTCATATTGTTTTGCCTAAAAACGGATTCTGCTTCTAACGAAGCATTTCAGCAAAGCAAAGCGTTTGTAATCAATATTTTATCCGATGCGCAAGAAGATGTTTCCAATGCCTTTGCCAACCCTAAAAACAGCCAAGAAGCGCGTTTTAATGCGGTTTCGCTACAACCGAATAGCCTTCCTGTACTGCAAGACACCCTCGGTTATTTGTTAGGCGAAATTATAGAATTTAAAGAAATTGGCGACCATATTGTGTATTACGGACTGGTAACCGATGGCGAAAAAACAGCTGGCAATCCGCTACTCTATGCCAAAGGCGGGTATCAGCGGTTGCCGTAATGTATTCGCTGCAATTCCTTCTTTAAGCCATGCCTACTCACAGTGCGCCAATGTGGCTATTTTAAAGTTTTGCATGATTAGGTAGCCTAAAAACCTACTAATGTCACACAAAACAAAACCTTTTTTTTGTCATTCTGAACTTGTTTCAGAATCCACTGCTGTCTTAAAAGTAGAAAATCTGTAGAGATTCTGAAATAAATTCAGAATGACATATTTTCATACTTTTTGGGAGGGTAATCCCCTACTCTACGCCAAAGGCGGGTATCAGCGGTTGCCGTAATGTATTCGCTGCAATTCCTTCTTTAAGCCATGCCAAATAGGTGGCCTTGTCCGTGTATTGTACGGG
>JAACDD010000025.1 GCA_009937085.1 Bacteroidota bacterium | reverse complement strand
TTTTTGAGAGGTAAACACTTTGTTCGGTTTGCTGCGTGTTGTTTAACGTTACGCTTTCACCTGTTGGTGTAATTTCATTAGTGTTGTAACTAGCGAGCTCAATGGTGTAGCTGGGGGCATTAGAGAGCAACAAATTAATGTAATTTGTATCTGTCAACTGTGTTCCGTTTACGTGTGAGAATATATCTCCGCGTTCAACCCCTTTTGTTTCAGCATCTGAATTTGGTAAAACATAGCGAACGTAACCATAGATTTCGGAACTACCCGCTGTAAACCGAAATAAACCAAACACCATGCCATTGCTCAGGGTTATTCCTTGTTGACTTTCTAGGAAGGCAACATAATCGTCAGTGATATAACTAAAGCGGTCTTCTTGGAATTGCAATCTGTTGTACAAGGCTTCAGGTCCATCAAATGATTGTAAAAAAGCAGTATATTCTTTGTCATTACTAAATCGATTATCTGCCAAATCGGGAACCTCTTCTTGCCACAAGTACCAGTAATTCATAACTTTATAGATAAAATCCTCAATTTCTAAATTTTCGGAAGTAGCTACTTGAATGGTATCGTCTTGGTCATCTTTACAGCCAAAAAGGATCAAGAATACAAAAAGGAAAAGTGATTTTTTCATAGGTTTGATATTTAGAGACTAGGCTAAATTACAAAAATAGTAACGCCAAGCTGTGTAACAAGTAAAGCACACAGTCGTTAATAAAACAAACACCCAATAATCTTTGACTAGCCAAATGGATAAAGGCGCATTTTTACAACGGATTTTAGCTGTGCAAGACAGCATGTTTCGATTGGCAAAAAGGTTGCTTAAATCCACAGAAGAAGCCGAAGATGCCGTACAGGAAGTGTTGGCAAAATTGTGGAAAAACATGAATACACTAACAACAATATCGAACCTTGAAGGCTATGCCATGACAATGATTAAAAATTATTGTTTGGATAGATTAAAGTCAAAGCAAGCATCGCAATTGCAATTGGTGCATTTTAAGCACGATAAAGCGACCACTTCTCTGGACCAACAGCTTGATAATCGTGATAGTGTGGTACATGTTTTTGATTTTTTAGAGGCATTGCCAACACAACAAAAAATAGTACTTCAACTTCGAGATGTAGAGCAGTACGATTTTAAAACTATTGCACAAATAACAGAATGCTCAGAAGGCGCTGTTCGAGTGGCATTATCGCGGGCCAGAAAAACAATTCGAAAAAAACTCATCAAAGCACATCAACATGGAATTGAAACAGGTTCATAAGTACATAGAGCGTTACCTAAAAGGCAAAACCTCGTTAGCTGAAGAACAAGCCTTGTTTACTTATTTTTCACTGCCAAACGTTGATGAAACCGTGGCGCCATATAAGCCGTATTTTACTGCTATTAAACAACAACGTAATTTACGCTTTTCAGCTAATTTTAATCCGATAAAAAAAACAAGAAAAGTGCAACTTAAACGTTTTGCGGCAGTAGCGGCGGCAGTAATTGCAGGCGTTTTTGTGTTCCAACAAACCACTAGAACACCAAAGTTAATAGCAGAGGAAATTGCGTTCCAAGAATTTAAAACGAATATGTATCTCGTAGCCGAGCAGCTTAATAAAGGCAAGCAAGGGGTGGCATACATGAAAACGTTTAATCAAACCACAGATAAATACTTACAAACAGAATAACATGAAAAAGAAAATGATTTTAGTTGCCCTTTTTACCATCTCGCTAAGTTGGGGGCAAGACGTATTTGAGAAATACGAGTACGACGATAACGTGAGCTACTTTTCTATAAGTCCAAAAATGTTTCAAATGCTAGCAAAACTTAGCATTGAAACCAACGATCCTGAAGCAGACCAATTTATTTCCTTAGTAAAAGAAATTGAATCATTTAAAGTAATAACGACCGAAAGCGCCGATATTTCTGGAGATATTAATAAATGGGTGAACAAGCACATTAAGGCTTCTAAAATGGAAGAATTGATGCGCGTACGCGACGAACAAGCCTATGTAAATTTTTATGTTAAGTCGAATAAAAATGACGATTTGGTCAAAGAGCTTCTAATGTTTGTAACCGATATCAACTCCAAAAAAATGAACTTGGGCGATCGTAAGCCTGAGACCGTTTTACTCTATTTGAGTGGCGATATCGACTTGGCACAAATCTCTAAACTTGTCAATCAAATGAATCTTCCCGGAGGGCAACAATTGGGCAAATTAAATGAAAAAGAAAATGACTAAATTTTGGTTTTATATCCTTGCTTTGGCGCTGGTGGGTTGCTCCGCCACGCCAAGCATTCAAGAATACTATGTGTCTAAGACTGAAGACCCCAGTTTTCTGGTCATTGATATTCCCACCTCCATTTTGGATATTGATAGCAACACACTCTCACTAGAAGAACAAGAAGCGCTTAGTTCATTTCAAAAATTAAATGTGTTGATGTTTCGCAAAACAACAGCCAATGCCGAACAATTCCCCGAAGAATTAGCCATTGTACGCTCCATTATTGACGCAAAAACCTTCGAGCCACTTTTTGTTATGAGCGACCGACAATATTCCGGAAAGCTCGTTCTCGAAGGAACAGTAGAACACCCAGATGAAATAGTATTTTTTGGTGCTGCTGATGACGGTTTTGTACTGGCACGCCTTATTGGAAGCGATATGCAAGTGGACAAAGCAATGCTTTTGGCAAATGTCGTTCAGCGTGGAAATGGACTGGAAAACGCTGCAAAAATGATTAGCGATATGTTTTAAATTCCCGTATAATTTTCGGGACGTAATGCACGTAATTCTGCTTTTATAGCATCTGACACATCAAGAGTTTCTGTAAATGCACGAATAGCAGTTTCGTCAATATGCGTATTGGTGCGTGTAAGCGCCTTAAGTGCTTCGTAGGGTTTCGGATAACCTTCGCGACGTAATATCGTTTGAATCGCCTCGGCGAGTACCGCCCAATTCTGGTCTAAGTCGTGTTGGATTTTCTCCTTGTTCACCAAAAGTTTACCCATTCCTTTTGCTAAGGATGCAAAACTGATAAGTATATGTGCCATCGGAATTCCTGCATTCCGCAGTACAGTACTGTCGGTTAGATCGCGCTGCAATCTAGAAATCGGTAATTTTTCTGCCAGATGCGATAGTAACGCATTGGCAATCCCTAAGTTACCTTCTGCATTTTCAAAATCAATAGGATTTACTTTGTGTGGCATTGCTGAGGAGCCCACTTCACCTTCTTTAATTTGCTGCTTAAAGTAATCCATGGAAATGTACGTCCATACATCACGAGTAAAATCAATCAGTATGGTATTGATACGTCTTTGAGCATCGCAAAATGCGGCGTAGTGATCGTAGTGTTCAATTTGTGTTGTTGGAAAGGAGTGCTTTAAACCTAAGTTTTTTTCTACAAATGCGGTTCCAAAAGCTTTCCAGTCAATATTAGGATAAGCAACAACGTGCGCATTGTAGTTCCCTGTAGCACCACCAAATTTCGCAGCCATCGGAACTTGTTTTAATAACGTGATTTGCTCCTCAATACGCGTTTTAAAAACCGAAAGCTCCTTGTCTAACCTTGTTGGAGATGCAGGTTGTCCGTGCGTCCGAGCCAACATAGATACATTAGTACATTGCGAAATAAGCGTGTCTAAAGCATCTAATACTTGATCCAATTCTTTTAAATAAACCTTTTCATTTGCTTCTTTAATAGAAAGCGGAATCGCGGTATTGTTCACGTCTTGCGATGTTAATCCAAAATGGATAAACTCCTTATACGCACCAATATTTAGATCGTCAAATACTTGTTTCAGGAAATACTCAACGGCTTTTACGTCGTGATTGGTTTCCTTTTCAATGTCTTTTATGGCCTGCGCTTGATCTAAATTAAAGTGGCGATAAACGCTACGTAGCTCCTCAAAAAGGGATGCTGGGAAATCGGCTAATTGTGGCAATGGAAGTTCGCAAAGTGCAATAAAGTATTCTACTTCAATACGTACGCGGTATTGGATTAATCCAAACTCAGAAAAATAGGGACTTAAGGATTTGGTTTTTGCACGATAACGACCATCAACAGGTGAAATTGCACTTAGTTTGTTTAGTAGCATATGATTTCAAAATGCAAAGGTAGAGAATTTCGCTTTTCTAGCGATTAAGCACCTTGTATTCTTCATAACATCCGCTGATGGCCTCCAGAATTTGGAGATCGTTAGCTTCCTTTATAAAACTATCCGAAAAGCTACATTTCCGAAGAATCTCATCAATATCTACACGGCCTATTTGTAGAAGTTCTTCGAGTGTTTTGCGGTCGTATTTCACTGCCAGCAAATCGCGAAGTTCATTATTTGCCCTAACTTTTTTAAGCTTCCGCAATTGATTGGGTTTACGCCCAAAAATATTATATAGAAAATCAGCTGGATTGGTAACGGATTGTAAAATACGCATTGCGGTACCAGGGGTTCGATTCCCCGCCTCGTAGCCTCCAGATGGCAAACCAGGAATGTTATATCGTCTGGTTCGATTTATAGGAACGTTACGCGCATCAATATCTAAATACCCAGTAAGTTGATAAGGTCTAACCACAACTTCTTCAAGGGCCAACGCCAATTCAGTAAGTTGAAAACGCGTATTAGGATATTTAATAAGATCGTTAGAAACACGCACTTTGATGGATTTATAGCCCAAATATGAAAGGTATAAGGTGTCGTTTACTTCCGCGTCTATTTCAAACCTACCTTCTTTGTCTGTGATTGACATGGTAACTTTATTTAGGTTGATAATATGCACTGTTGAAATGGGTTTTTCATCAGCGGCACGTTCCACAAATCCAATAACTTCTTGCCCGAAAACCACGGAACAACTCAACAATAAAAAATAAAGCGTAAAACGTTTCATCATATGATACTACAAACTACGTGCATTCCGTTTTTGTCTGCAATCTTTTGCCCTAAAATTAACATTATGTTATGGAATTTAAATACGCATGCAGTTTTGCAATAGCACGACTACGGTGGCTTAAACGTAGTTTTATTTCTTTGGGAAGTTCACCAAAAGTTTTGTCGTAACCTTCGGGGATAAAAATGGGATCATATCCAAAACCACCAGAACCACTTAGTTGTTTTGCAATAACTCCTTTTACAGTTCCCTCAAATGTCACTTCTGTTGTTGCGTCTTTATACGCAATTATCGTCTTAAACTGTGCTATGCGATTCGATTCGTTTACCAATGCATCCAATAATTTAGTGTTGTTTTTTACATGGCTTTTTTCTTCTCCGGCATAGCGCGCCGAATATATCCCAGGCGCTCCGTTTAATGCAGTAACTTCCAAACCACTATCATCCGCAAACACAGGCGTTTTAAATACCTCAAAAACATGTCTTGCTTTTAGTAATGCATTTCCAACAAAGGTGTTTTCGGTTTCAGCAATATCTTGACTATATTCTAAATCGGCTAAACTCTGTACTGAAAAGCCATCAAAAACAGCCTTTACTTCATGAACTTTATTTTGATTATGTGTGGCGAAAATGAGTTTTTTCATTCGTGGTGATAGGGTTCATTGTTTAAAATAGAAAAGGCACGATAGAGTTGTTCAGCCACAAAAATACGCACCATTTGGTGGGAAAAAGTCATGGTAGAAAGTGAAATTTTGTACTGCGCTCTTGCATACACTTCTGCCGAAAAGCCATAAGGACCGCCAATGATAAAAACCAGATTTTTTGTTCCAGCATTCATGCGTTTTTGTAGAAAATCGGCAAAACCTTTAGAACTGTGTTGACTCCCTTTTTCATCTAACAGCACTAAGGTGTCTTGTGGATTTAGTTGTTTTAACACCCGTTTTCCTTCCTCTTCTTTTTGTGTAGCTTCTCGTAGGTTTTTGGTGTTTTTAAGTTCGGGTAGTTCCGTCCATTCAAACCTCACGTAGTGCGAAAGGCGTTTTTGATATTCGGGTAACCAGTCACGCAATGCGACGTGATTGGTTTTGCCCATACAGATTACTTGAATTTTCACATTGCGAAGGTATCAATTCTCATGGAGGCCTCCATTTTAATAGTTAACTTAGCGCAATGGTTGAAAAAGTCATGCAGCATATTACCGGCTGGATGCGTCGTATTCGCTTCGGCGATACAGGCGCTATTTCGCTATATGAAATTGCTGAGCTTTATTTTTTGGGTATCATTAAAGGAACGCTAACCACAAGGGCAAGTAGTATTGCCTTTAGTTTTTTTATGGCCTTGTTTCCGTTTTTGATTTTTGTATTAAACCTAATTCCATTTATTCCAGTTGCCAATATTGAAGATACCTTTTCCTCATTTTTTTTGTCCGTAGCACCAACAGAGGCACAAGAATTTTTGAACAGTGTGTTATATGATATACAGTCTAAGCCACGTCGTGGATTGGTTTCATCCACCTTTTTACTTTCTATCTTTTTTATGGGTAATGGTGTAAATGCCATTTTTGGGGGGTTTGGCGAGTCCATTCATGTAAGTCTAAGCAGGCATTTTATCAAACAATATATTTATGCTGTTGCGGTAGGTGTTTTGTTGGGGCTTTTGTTTCTTATTTCAATCGCGGGGTACCTGTTTTTTGAGCTTTTAGTAGCACAAATTTTTGATTTTGGATTTGAATTAAACCCGTGGATACGCTTACTTTTTTTCTTTGGAATGGCATATTTGGTTAGCTCTATCCTCTTCTATTTTGGTACACATCGCGGTTTTTCAAGCTTCTTTTCAGCAGGTGCTTTAGTAACTACTTTTTTGTTTGCCTTAACCTCGTTTGGTTTTGGCGTCTACTTGGATAATTTTGCTCAATATAACCAACTCTATGGCTCTATTGGTGCCATCCTTATTTTGATGCTTTATATTTGGTTGAACGCGATAGTCTTGTTGTTGGGATTTGAACTAAATGCTTCTGTCGCTAAGCTAAAACAGTCTCGCTAATGTCGTTTTTTTTAGATGTAGTTCTTCCCTTACCGCTAAAGGAGACCTTTACTTATGTTATTACACCAGCCGAAGCTGAAGTGCTTCAGCCTGGTATGCGCGTTGTAGTTCCGTTTGGCAAACGGAAAATGTATACTGCGGTCGTTTTTAAGGTGCATCAAGCTGCGCCAAAAGCCTATCAGCCAAAACAAATAGATAGCATCATTGATACAAGTCCCGTGCTTTCGTCAGTTCAGCTTGCTTTTTTAGCCTGGATAGCCTCTTACTACCAGGCACCATTGGGGTTGGTTTTTCGTACAGCACTACCTTCTGTAATGTTGTTAGAAAGCGAAACGGAAATTATCATTCATGAATGGGAAAGCCTTTTGCCAACGCTATCCAAAAACGCCATAAAACTATTGCAGCAAGTACAGCCAAATAACACAGTGTCTTTGTCTCAGGTGCAGCAGCTTATTGGTGTCAAAAACCCTTTTCCTGTTTTAAACGAATTGGTCGAGTCAAAATACGCTGTCTTAAAAGAGGAGGTTTATGCGCAGTATCGACCCAAAACTCAAACAGAAGTGGTGTTGCATCCACGGCTAAAAAATGATGATGCACTCAAGCAATTACTAGAATCGATAGCGACTAAACCAAAGCAATACAAAACACTGCTCACTTTTTTACAACAGAAAGATACCGTGGTTTTTTCGGCATTTTCAAAACTAGAAACGGTTAGCCCATCATCATTAAAAACACTAATAAAACAGGAGGTTTTGGTAAAGCAAGCGCGTGTAGTAGATCGTTTACCTGCTAAAACGACTCCTGACAGTCCGCTTTTGCCGTTGTCGCCTCCACAAGAAAAGGCCAAAATTTCTATTGAAAATCATTGGAAAACAAAAGATATTACGTTGCTTCATGGCGTTACGGGCTCGGGAAAAACAGAAGTGTATATGCAGCTTATTGCCAATCAATTGCGCTTGGGAAAACAAGTGTTGTTTTTGGTGCCTGAAATCAGTTTGACCACGCAACTGATGCAGCGTCTATATACTTTTTTCGGTCAACAGTTGGTTGTGTACCACTCCAAATATAGCCCACAGGAACGCGCTGAAACTTGGGGTAAAATTAACGAGAGTAGACCTGATGCAAAATTGGTTTTAGGAGCACGTTCAGCGGTTTTATTACCCTTTCAGCAGTTGGGGTTAATTATTGTGGACGAGTCACACGAAACCTCTTACAAACAATACGATGCAGCACCGCGTTATCACGCCAGAGATGCTGCCATGGTTTTGGCGCATATGCATCAAGCCAAAGTAGTGTTAGGAACAGCTACCCCAAGTGTAGAAACCTATCGGCATGCCGTTACAGGTAAGTACGGTTTGGTATCGCTAACCGAACGTTTTCAAGATGCGCAAATGCCCGAAATCCATTTTGTTGATTTGGCAGAAGCCTATCGAAAAAAGCAAATGAAGGGGCATTTAGCACAACCACTTGCACAAGCGATTGAAGAAACCTTATTGGCGAAAAAACAGGTATTGTTATTTCAAAATAGGCGTGGATATGCCTCATTTGTAGAATGCAGTCAGTGCGCACATGTGCCGCAATGTCCAAGCTGCGATGTGAGTCTTACGTATCATCAAGTGAGTAACGAATTGCGTTGCCATTATTGTGGGTATATGGAACAATACGCTGCGGCTTGTGCTGCATGCGGTACTGTTTCGCCCCAAAC
>JAACDD010000172.1 GCA_009937085.1 Bacteroidota bacterium | reverse complement strand
CATGTGTCTACGCGGTTTGGAAAAGCATCTGGATAGGCCTTTGCAAGTAAGACAAATATGACCAACCCTAAAATTGCTACGCCTAACATCCCAAATAAATACTTTACCGGGTATCCACCTAAAAAAGCCACAACCGCAACCATAAATAATAAAAGTAATGCAGTAGATAAGTTTGCAGGTAGAATTAATGAAACGATAAGAAATACAGGGAGCCAAAGCGGCAAAAGACTTTCGACAAAACGGATTTTAACTTCGCGTTTGGTCGCAAAATAATCGGCAACATAGGCCAACAGAACAACTGTTGCCAGTGTAGATGTCTGGAACGACATTCCTAAAATAGGGATATCCAACCACCGACTTGCATTTGCACCATCGATAGTTGTGCCTTGCAAAGCCGTTATTGTCAATAAAATAACGACTATTGGAATTCCAATTTTGGCAAGTCCAGAAAAATAACGGAACGGCATCAAATGCACAGCATACATGATTACCCAGCCTACGCAAACAATAGCAACGTGCTTAAGTAAATGTCCAAAAACAGAGCCCGAACCCACAACATAAACCAGATTAGAACTGGCACTGTAGACAGGTAAAAAGGAAAAAATGGAAAGCAATACCACTATTCCCCAAATGGATTTGTCACCCTGTAAGTACTGACTTAATTTCATGCTTATAGTTTTCGAACGGCTGCTTTAAATTGATTTCCCCTGTCCTCGTAATTTTCAAATAAATCGAAACTTGCACACGCTGGCGAAAGCAATACTGCATCGCCTTTGCTAGATAATTTATATGCTGCTTTTACCGCTACATCCATGCTTTTTGCTTCAACAAGCACATCGACAACTGGCGAAAAAACATCCATAATTTTTTGGCTATCAACACCCAAACAAACAATTGCTTTAACTTTTTCGTGTACCAAAGGCAACAAGCTCGTGTAATCATTGCCTTTGTCAACTCCTCCCACAATCCATACGGTGGGTTTGGTCATACTGTCAAGGGCAAAAAAGGTTGCGTTAATATTTGTGGCTTTCGAATCGTTGATATAGTCCACTTTTAAGATCTTCACCACCTGTTCTAAACGGTGTGGTGCACCCTGAAACGTTTGTAAACTGGCTTGTATTTCTTGATTACTCAATTGAAATAATTGTGCTATTGTGGCAGCAGCCATCGCATTTTTAGCATTGTGGCGGCCGCGAAGCGAAGGGTTGTCAATTGCAAACATAGGTGTTGAATTAGCGTTAGCGTACGGATGCTGATTTGCTTTTACATCGTGTCGGGCTAAGCCCGAAGCGATGGATTTATCTTCAGCATCGTACAAAAAGTGATCGTTATCAGTTTGGTTTTTAATTAGGTTAAACTTAGCATCGCAATACGCCTTAAAAGAGTTGTCGTATCGGTCTAAATGATCTGGAGTAAGGTTTGTGATTACTGCAATATGCGGATGGAATTTTTGGATGTGCTCCAATTGAAAACTACTGATTTCTAACACATACACTTCGTGTTGGTCTTCAATAACCGCCTTGGCAAAGCTGTTGCCAATATTTCCTGCCAGTCCTGCATTCACGCCACTTTCTGTAAGCAAATGATGTGTGAGCATGGCAGTGGTGGTTTTGCCGTTACTTCCCGTAATGCCAATAAGCGTTGCTTTAGTATAATTACTTGCAAATTCAATTTCTGAAACAATTGGAATTTGTGCGTTTTCTATGGCAACAATTACAGGAACATGGTTTGGAATACCTGGGCTTTTTACTACTAGTGAAGCTTGTGAAATTTTAGCTAATGTATGGCCCCCTTCTTCCCACGCAATGTGATGCAATTCAAACGCTTGCTTTGCTGCAGCCGAAAGCATGCCAGCATCTGACACCAACACATCCCAATTGTTATGCTGCGCCAATAGTGCCGCTCCAATGCCACTTTCACCTCCGCCAAGTACAACCAATTTTTTCATTATCTGACTTTTAGTGTTACAAGACTGATGATAGCAAGCATAATAGCCACAATCCAAAAGCGACTCACAATTTTACTTTCGTGGTATCCTAATTTTTGGTAGTGGTGATGCAAAGGCGCCATTTTGAAAATGCGTTTTCCTTCGCCAAATTTCTTTTTGGTGTATTTGAAATAGCCCACTTGAAGTACCACAGAAAGGTTCTCAATCAAGAATACACCGCATAAAATGGGAATCAATAACTCTTTACGAACAGCAAGTGCCAAAACCGCAATAATTCCACCAATGGTTAGGCTACCTGTATCACCCATAAACACCTGAGCTGGATAAGCATTATACCATAAAAACCCAACTAAGGCACCTACAAAAGCAGCAACAAAAACAACTACTTCGCTTATTTGTGGGATATACATCACATTGAGATAATCGGCAAAAATGATGTTCCCCGATACCCATGCAAAAACGCCAAGGGTAAGAACGGAAATAGAAGCCGTTCCCGCCGCCAATCCATCTACGCCATCGGTAAGGTTTGCGCCGTTTGAAACCGCAGTTATTATAAAAATGACTGCTGGTATAAAAATCAACCACGCGTAATCTGCTGCACCATCGCCTGCCCAAGCAATGACATCGCTGTAATCAAATTCGTTGTTTTTAAATAGTGGAATTGTTGTTTTAGTAGATTTTTCTTCTTGCATAAAAGCACCTTCAACATCCATTTGTTGTTTAATTGTTACATCAGGATGGAAATACAACACTGCACCAACAAGCAACCCAAGACTAAGCTGACCCACAATTTTAAAACGCCCTTTTAGACCCGCTTTATCTTTCTTTTTTATTTTTAAGTAATCATCTAAAAAACCTATTAATCCCATCCAAACTGTAGTAACTATTAGTAAAATGATATAGATATTGTCGAGTTTGGTAAGAAGTAGAACGGGAATCAAGGTTCCGAAAATAATCATCAAACCTCCCATGGTTGGTGTACCTGCTTTTTCTTGTTGTCCATCAAGGCCCAAATCGCGAATGGTTTCGCCCATTTGATAGCGCTGCAACATGGTAATAATGCGTTTTCCCAAAACCGCTGTGACCAATAGCGAAAAAATAATGGCTACGGCTGCCCGAAAAGAAATGTACCCAAACAATGATGCGCCTGGAAACTGATACGTTTTTTCTAAATATTCAAACAGATAGTACAGCATTATTTCTTGGTTTGAAGGTGTTGTTTAAGTTGCGCCGCGTCGTCAAAAGGAAAACGGGTTCCATTTTTTTCTTGATAGGTTTCATGCCCTTTGCCTGCTACTAGAATGATGTCTTGTGGTTGCGCCATAGTGCATGCCGTTTTTATGGCTTGTCCCCTATCCACCACCGTAAGGTGCTTATGATTGACTTCCATAGGAACCCCTTTGAGCATATCCGAAATGATTTCCTCGGGGTCTTCGTTTCTTGGGTTGTCAGAAGTGAAAATGGTCAAGTCGCTTTTTTCTACGGCTGTTTTTGCCATTAGCGGGCGCTTGGCTTTATCTCTATTTCCGCCACAACCCACAATAGTGATGAGTTTTTCATTTCGCGTGCGCAGCGTCGCTATGGTTTCCAACACTTGCACTAATGCATCTGGTGTGTGTGCGTAATCAACAATTGCTGTAACAGGCGTAATGGCAACTGCTTGAAAACGTCCCGTTGCGCCTTTGAGCGTACTCAAGACAGGTAAAAGTTCGGTTTTATCAATTTCCAACAGCATACCAATAGCAAAAACACAAACAAAATTTGAAGCGTTAAAGGCGCCTACCAAAGGCGTCCAAACTTCATCGTGTTCTAACTTTAAAAGCATTCCAGAAAAACTTTTCTCTAATACTTTCACATGGAAATCTGCAATACTTTTCGTGCCAAAAAAGTGTTTTGTGGCCTTCGTGTTTTGCAACATAAATGAGCCGTTTTTATCATCGGCATTAGAAAGTGCAAAAGCATGCTTAGGAAGCATATCAAAGAATATTTTTTTGGTATCCCTATAGGTTTTAAAGTCCTTGTGATAATCTAAATGATCGTGAGAAAGATTGGTGAAAACACCACCCGAAAACTGTATATCTGCAATTCTATCTTGATCAATTCCATGCGAAGACACCTCCATAAAACAGTGCGTAACGCCTGCATCAACCATTTGTCGTAATAGCTTATTTGTAGTAAGTGTATCGGGTGTCGTGTGTGTGCTTGGTATAACCTTTTCACCTATCCGTATTTCTACAGTAGATAACAATCCCGTAGTGTATCCCATTCGATGGAACAACTGGTACGCCATGGTAGCCACAGAAGTTTTGCCATTAGTCCCTGTAATCCCTACAAGCTTAAGCGCAGCACTTGGATTATCATACCAACGCATGGAAACCGTAGCCAATGCACGGCGAGAATTGACGGCAGAAACATAGGTGACTCCTTTCTGAAGTATTGATGGGATTTCTTCACACAATATAGCAACAGCTCCTTTTTGTATGGCATCAGCAATATGGGTGTGACCATCAATGGCAGTTCCTTTTATCGCAACAAATAATGCACCTTTTTCAACAGTACGTGAGTCAAAAGTTATCTGGCTAATTTTGATGTGCGTGCTCCCCGAAACAGACTGCAACGAAACGCCAAACAAGATGTCTTTTAGTACTTTCATGTTAGCGTTAGTGTTATGGTTTGATTCTTTTTGAGCTGTACGCCTGGTTTTTGCGACTGACGCAATACCTTTCCTTTTCCCTTAAGAGTTACTGAAACACCCAAATTTTCAAGTACGGCAACTGCCTCCATGGCAGGCCAACCTCGAACATCGGGCATACGCTCGTTATTGAGGAGTTTTGTTGTATTCGGTTTGTTGTTTTGGTGTATTAAGGCTGCAACTTTATCAAGTGTTACATTACTTTTATGTGGAATATCGTGAATAACGTCTTCAGCAATTTTCTTAAAAACGGGCGCAGCCACCACATTTCCGTAGTACCCAATCTTTTTATTTGGTTTATGTATCACAACAATGCAAGAGTAGGTTGGATTCGCTGCAGGAAAATACCCAACAAAACTTGATATGTACTGCATATTGTCTGTGGTATAATCTACCTGGCACGTACCTGTTTTTCCAGCAATTGAAAGTTCTTCGTCGTATATGTTATGCGCTGTTCCCCACTTATTTTTAACCACGCCTTCCATCAGTTTTTGCAATTTTAAGCGTGTTTCTTCTGAACAAATAGCTGGGTTTAGAACCTTTTTGGGATACGATTGAACCACTTCACCGTCTAAACTTCTAACAGATGAAACAAATCGTGGCATCACGAGCTCACCATCATTTGCAATAGCATTGTAATAACTAAGTGTTTGAAGCGGCGTAAGCGAAACGCCGTAGCCAAATGCCATCCATGGCAAGGCTAAACCGTTCCAACCTGCATCTTTTGGGTGTGGTATTTTTGGTTTTCCTTCACCCGTAATCGCCAAGCCCAAAGGTTTGTCTAATCCCATTGCCAAAAGTCTGTCTGTAAATTGTGAAGGGTTTTCTTTATAGTTTTCGTAAATCAACTTTACAATACCTGTGTTTGAGGACCGCTCAAAGACTTGACTTACTGGAATAAGCCCGTAACCACCTCGTTTAGAGTCGCGAACGTGATATTTTCCATAAAATGTTAGTTTCCCTTTTTCGGTGTCTACCATGGTTGTGGTATCAATTACTTTGTCCTCAAGTGCAGCCATAAGCGCAAACAACTTAAACGTAGACCCTGGTTCGTGGGACTCGCCAATAGCATAATTCAATCGCTCAAAATATTTATTGTCTTTTGTTCGTCCCAAATTTGAAATAGCTCTAACCGCACCTGTTTTGGTTTCCATAACCACCACTGTTCCGTGCTCAGCTTCATATTTTTCTAGTGCGCCAAGAAGCGCATGATGTGCCACGTCTTGCAAATTTGCATCAAGTGTTGTCCATACGTCCAAGCCGTCTACAGGTTCTTGTTGGTAGTCATTTGTCAGTGGTTTCCATTGATTATTGGCAATACGTTGTCGCAACTGACGCCCAGACTGACCTCTAAGTGGAATGCCATATGCCCCTTCAAGGCCCACTTTTACATAGGTGCCATTTGGATTTCGTTGCTCGTAACCAATCGTGCGTTCTGCCATTTTTCCTAGGGGTAAATCCCGAACAAATTGGCGTTCTACTATAAATCCGCCACGCACACCACCTAAACGGAACATGGGAAATTTGCGAATGCGTTGGTATTGCGGATACGACAACCGGCGTGCAATGAGTTGGTAGCGGCTGCGTTTTGAGCGCGCATTGCGCAACATTTTCATGTAATGGTTGCTGGTTTTTCCAAATAAAGCCGACAACGAATCGCTCAATGCACCTAATTCTTGCTGAAACACGCGCTCACTAACTGTAACTGCATCAAAATGAATGGAGTACTTTGAAACTGAAGTCGCCAATAAACTTCCGTCTTCCGTATATATATTTCCACGAACAGGCAAAACTTCAACGTTTTTAATGCTTCTTTTTTCTGCTAATTCACGGTATTTATCCCCTTGTGTAAGCTGCAAGGAAACCAATCGATATCCCACTGTAACGCCAAGCACAAAAAGTACAAATACGACCAAATAGCCACGCGATATCATGCTCCCCTGCTTATTCATCTGCCTGTACTGTAATTTTTATGGCTGCTTTATCTGGTGGAAAAACTCCCTTTACTTGCAGTCTATTTGCCAATTGGGTTTCCATACGCTTGTGCATCACTTGCTCACGCACCGAAACAAACTCGCTGCGCACTGCTTGAAGCGCTTTATTGGCTTTTGCTATCTGCACCACTTTTTGGTCTACCTTGTGTGAAGCGGTAATCATTAGACCTGCAAGAAAAAACACAAACAAAATAAATCGCCAATTTTTTGATGCGCCTTCTTGCACCAAAAAAGTTCCCTTGAGCAGATTTAAAATTCCTGTTTTCATATGCGTTCCGCTACGCGTAGTTTTGCGCTTCGCGCTCTGTTGTTTTGATTGATTTCATGTTGTGATGGCACTTGCAGTCCACCACATTTTTTAAAGTATTTCTCTGGATTTCCAAACGCATCTTTGGTAGGTTCGCTTTCAAAATTTCCATTTTGAATAAAGCGCTTCACCAATCGATCTTCAAGTGAATGATAGCTGATAACACTCAACCTGCCCCCAACGCCCAAGGCTGCTTTGCATTGCAACAAAAAATCTTGCAACACCTCTATTTCTTTGTTGACTTCCATGCGCAACGCCTGATAAATTTTCGCAAGAACTTTGTGTTCGTTCCCTTTTGGCAAAAAGCTTGAAAGAAGCTCGTTTAGCTGTTGCGTCGTACTGATTTCATTTGTTCTGTTTTGAACAATTTGATGCGCGAGTTTCCGTGCATTACGCAACTCGCCAAACGCAAATAGCACATCTGCTAAATCCGTTTCAGAATAACCATTTACAACATCTTTGGCGGTGTGTTTTTGTTGCTGATTCATGCGCATGTCCAATGGACCAGAAAACCGAATAGAAAAACCTCTTTCAGGTGTGTCAAACTGATGCGATGAAACACCTAAGTCTGCAAGAATCCCATCCACTTGAGCAACCTTATGAAACCGTAAGAATCGGTTAAAGTGCTTAAAATTATGTGGGATTAGCGTAAAGCGCGAGTCGTCAATAGCGTTTTGTTGGGCGTCTTCATCTTGGTCAAAAGCAAAGAGCCGACTTTGATCGTCAAGCTGATTTAAGATTTCTCTGGAATGACCGCCGCCGCCAAATGTTGCGTCCACATAAATCGAAGCAGGCTTGATATTAAGTCCCGCTACAGATTCGGACAGCAGTACTGGCTTATGATACGTCATCTCCATCATCCCCCATTACTTCTTCTGCTAAAGCAGCAAAGTCCACAGCTGCTTCATCAATTGCTTTTTCGTAGTGTTCAGCATTCCAAATCTCAATAATATTCACAGCGGCAGACAAAACCACCTCTTTCTCAATATTAGCAATTCGTGCCAAATCACGTGGAATTTGGAGCCTGTCGGTAGCATCAAGTTCTACAACTTTTACCCCTGCAGTAAAACGACGAATAAAGTCATTATTTTTCTTTTTGAATCTGTTAAGCTTATTCACCCGCTCCATAAGTGCATTCCATTCGGCTAGTGAATACAATTCTAAACACGGTTGAAAAACCGCGCGCTTAACCACAAAAGCCTGCTGACGCGCACCCGCCAGTTGCTTCCCTAAGGCAGCTGGAATTTTAACCCTCCCTTTGGGATCAGCTTTGCATTGATATGTTCCAATTAAGTGCGGCACGCCTGTGACTTTTATGTATAGATATGATTCAAAACTACTAAAATTTTACCACATTTTACCACATTTTACCACATTGTTGATAAGTTTTACCACAGTAAAAGAACCAAACTCATTTAGCTGATTATCAATTTATTAAGTTATATTAGTGTGTTTCAAAGCATTGTTTGGCGCGGTTTTAAGTCATCAAAACACAAATAAAAAAATGCGTTTAGCATGGAATAGAATTACCTATCTTTGCGTTTCATTTTATGCACATGCAAGATTCACTTACAGAGTCAGGACGCTTTAAGTACTTTCAAAAAGGCGAAGGTGTTCCACTTGTAATCTTACACGGTTTGATGGGCGGATTAAGTAACTTTGACGGAGTTGCAAAGCACTTTCCCGCGCTTGGATACAAAGTTATTATCCCTGATTTACCGTTATACGATTTACCACTACTCAAAACCAACGTAAAGGAATTTGCGCACTATTTACGTGACTTTATCACACATTTGAGTGAGGAGAAAGTGGTGCTTATCGGAAATTCTTTGGGCGGGCACATTGGCCTTCTTCACACCAAATTATTTCCAGAAAAAGTAAAGGGATTGGTTATTACAGGAAGCTCTGGTTTATATGATAATGCCATGGGGGAAAGCTACCCAAAACGAGAAAACTACGATTACATTCTAAAGAAAACACAAGACGTTTTTTACGATCCAAAAGTAGCTTCCAAAGAAGTTGTTGATGATGTTTTTGAGACTGTGAATGACAGAAGAAAACTCATTAAAATTCTTACTATTGCCAAAAGTGCCATTCGGCACAACATGGCTAAAGATTTACCAAATATTACGACGCCAACAGGCATTATTTGGGGTAAACAAGACGGAGTTACACCGCCAAATGTAGCGGAAGAATTTAACAGACTTTTGCCAAATTCTTCGCTTTATTGGATTGACAAATGCGGGCATGCACCCATGATGGAACATCCTGATTTGTTTAATGAACTTCTCACCAACTGGCTCAACGAAAATAATATGTAGCCATGCGCATCAAAAACGCAAGGTTTGTTGTAAGTAATTCTCGTGTTGCGCAATGCCCAAACACGAAACTTCCAGAGTTTGCATTTATTGGGCGCTCCAATGTTGGTAAATCATCTTTGATTAATATGCTAACTGACCGCAAAAAGTTGGCAAAAACATCAGGTAAGCCTGGAAAAACACAACTAATTAATCACTTTTTGATCAACGAAAAGTGGCACCTTGTAGATTTACCTGGCTACGGCTACGCTCGTGTTTCCAAAAAAAACAAAAAAGAGTTTCAACAGTATATTACAGACTATTTTTTAGAGCGAAAGCAGCTTGTAAATGCCTTTCTACTCATAGACATTCGGCACGAGCCCCAACCCATAGATTTAGAATTTATGGAATGGATGGGCACACAGCAAATTCCGTTTTCTATCATTTTTACAAAAGCAGATAAGCTTTCGGAACGCGTTATTGAAAGAACTGTAACAGCTTACCTGAATACACTTTTAGAAGGTGCTTGGGTAGAAACACCTCCGCATTTTGTGACTTCGTCAACGTCAAGATTGGGGAAAGATGCCGTGTTGGCATATATCGAAACGCTACTTTAATTCGATTTTTTGACGTCGTTAAGATTTCGCTCTGACGCAAAAAAATCACAAAATTGCTGCATAGCTTCCGCCATTTGAGCATCTTCTGTAGCTCTTAAATACGACTCCCGAATACCTACCAAAGCCTGATGCACAAACACTTGCATTTGATCTACGGGCATTTCTTTTGTCCACAGATCAATACGAGCGCTCTCTTGAGATTCTTTATCCCATGTACTTAGGAAAAAAGCCTCCATATTTTGCTGTTTTACACCACCATCAGGCGCCGACCATTGCATTTTTTCGGGTGTGTTGTTTTCATCTAATGTCACGCTAAGTGTGATGTCTGTTTTACGTTGCATATTAAGGGTTGTATCTAGATTTTTTTAATATTTCTTGTGCATTTGCTGCAAGAACTTCTTGTAAACTTGCACCAGTACGTTTTTGGTATTTTTTTACCATGCGATAACCAATCCATTGCCCTATTCGTCCAGGTGAGTTATCATCCAAATAGGAATAAAATTTTGAATACGGACTGGCAGTCAAAAATCGAAAACGAAGGTTTTCATCAGTCGAAAACAAAAGTTCATTATCAACAAAGTAACGCCATACATCAGATTCGTGTGCTGTTGCCCATTCCCACTGGCTTTGGGTGTATTGAATATGTGATTGCGCCTTTAAATGAGGTGCTAAATAATCGTGAAGTAAGAGGCGTTTCCCATGCTGAACAATTCGATTCAAAAATGCCCTGCTGTTGAGTTGCGGAACAAATCTACTAGAAAGCGCATCGATAAGCGCTGCCTCTAAATGCGCAGGGATTAGCTTGTTTTTAATGTATTGGGGGATACCCTCATAAATTGGATGCGACGCACCAAGGTAAGTATCGACAGAAATTAACAAAAGGCTATCTGCATCAACGGCGCGTAGCGAATAATCTACATCTGTGAGTAATGAAATTACTTTAGTTGGAAGTTTTTCTTTTGGAAAATAATACTGAGCATACTGAAGCACATGTTCAGTTCGCTCGAATAAATCCTTTTCAAAAAACGTTGTCGTGGCTTGAAAAAGAAGTTGTTGCAAGGAGTCGGTGCGTTTGGCTTGCCAAACTGAATCAGGTGTTTGAGAAGGGAAAAAATAGGGGTATTCCGATTTTAATTGTTCCAAAGGTGTATCTAAATCTCCAAAAAACAATTGCTCAAAACGAATGAGTTCTACAGGAAATTCTGGTAAATCCTGCTGTTTTGGATGTGGTGAAGATGTACACCCCACTACCAATACCAATAAACCAAAAAGCAAGGCTTTTGGATACCAAAAAAATCTATTAATTTTACAATGTCTATGAGTTCTCATTCAGGCACTAAAGATACAAATGCTATGAAAAACAACGAAGTAATCGAACACATTGTCAATTGGTTAAAATCCTATGCCGAAGAAAACGGTATGAGTGGATTTGTAATTGGCGTTTCGGGTGGTATTGACTCAGCGCTTACCTCCACATTATGTGCCAAAACGGGACTTCCAACACTCTGCTTGGAAATGCCCATTAAACAACAAAAAAATCAAATTGACCGAGCGCAAGAACACATCAAATGGCTTGAGGAGAACTTTACTAATGTTTCTGGAAAAACCGTAAACCTAAACAGCGCCTTCGCTTCCTTTTCAGAAGTGACAAGTGAAGACGACACAAGCGATGCTGCATTGTTATCGCTGGCAAACAGTCGTTCTAGATTGCGCATGGTAACGCTGTATTATTTTGCCGCGCGTCATCGCTACTTGGTAGCGGGCACAGGCAATAAAGTTGAAGATTTTGGCGTGGGCTTTTACACCAAATACGGAGATGGCGGAGTAGACCTTAGCCCTATTGCAGATTTGATGAAAACGGAAGTACGTGCACTCGCAAAGGCAGTAGGTGTTAACGATGCCATATTGCAAGCACCTCCAACAGATGGTCTTT
>JAACDD010000171.1 GCA_009937085.1 Bacteroidota bacterium | reverse complement strand
GCGTTCTTCAAACTGACCGCGATATTTTGTTCCTGCAACAAGTGAGGCTAAATCTAACGTAACCACACGTTTGTTGTAAAGTACTCTGGATACTTTCTTTTGGATAATGCGCAGCGCTAGACCTTCTGCAATGGCAGATTTACCAACACCTGGCTCACCAATAAGCAACGGATTATTCTTTTTCCTACGACTCAAAATTTGCGATACACGCTCAATTTCTTTTTCCCTGCCAATGACAGGATCCATATTGCCTTCTAACGCAACTTTGGTTAAATCTCTACCAAAATTATCCAACACCGGTGTGCTTGATTTTTTTGTTTTCTTATCGTCAGAGGAGGTTGAGTACGATGAACCTTGTCCTCTGCTTTCTTCTTCTGATGGATCTTCGGGAAAAGCATCGGCAGACGGCATGTCGATGAAATCATCGTCAGATTCAACAGACATATATTTAAACTGATCTTTTACCGTTTCGTAATCTATTTGAAGTTTGTGTAACACCTTAGTCGTTGGGTCGTTTTCGTTGCGTAGAATACACAACAATAAATGTGCGGTGTTTATTGAAGTACTCTGAAACAATTTTGCTTCTAAGAATGTGGTTTTAAGCGCACGCTCAGCTTGACGTGTAAGGTGTAAATTCGTTTTGTGTTGTGACTCTTGGACGTTAGTTGGGTTGGCCGGTGTTAAGATTTCAATTTTACGGCGCAAATAATCCAAATCAATTTCCAATGCTTTAAGTATGGAGATGGCTTTTCCGTTTCCATCACGAAGCAAACCCAGCATAAGATGCTCGGTGCCAATAAAGTCGTGTCCGAGGCGTAATGCCTCTTCCTTGCTATACGAAATGACGTCTTTTACGCGGGGTGAAAAATTATCGTCCATAAGTTATTTTTCTTTTGTTCGTCAAAAATTGAACCATTTATACAAAGGCTCTTAACGAATAGACAAAAAAAATCATAGAATTACAAATAAAATCCAACAAAATTTTCTGCAGAACAAATTCATCAAAATGTTAATAAGTCATAAGAAAAACGGCCTAAAAATTGCAATTATTCATTCGTTGAATATGTATTTTAGCAATACTGTCATAACATTAAATTTACATTGAATGTCCACAGAAGATAAGTTGATTCCAATCAACATAGAAGACGAAATGAAGTCGGCATATATCGACTATTCCATGTCGGTCATTGTGTCACGTGCACTGCCAGACGTAAGAGATGGTTTAAAACCTGTGCACCGCCGGGTACTGTTTGGTATGCATGAATTGGGTGTTAGAGCCAACTCATCCTATAAGAAATCTGCACGTATTGTTGGAGAAGTTTTGGGTAAGTATCACCCACACGGAGATACTTCGGTTTACGATACTATGGTGCGAATGGCACAGTCATGGAGTTTGCGCTACATGATGGTGGATGGCCAAGGTAACTTTGGGTCTGTTGACGGTGATAGTCCTGCTGCCATGCGATATACGGAAGCGCGCCTTCAAAAAATATCTGAAGACATGATGGCAGATATCGAAAAAGATACTGTTGACCATCAATTAAATTTTGACGATACCTTAAAAGAACCAACAGTTCTTCCAACACGGGTACCAAACTTACTAATCAATGGCGCATCTGGAATTGCGGTGGGTATGGCAACAAACATGCCACCACACAACCTTACTGAAGTTGTTGATGGAACAGTTGCTTACATTGAAAATTCTGATATAGATATAGATGGTTTGATGGAGCACATCAAAGCACCAGATTTTCCTACTGGCGGTGTTATTTATGGTTATGAAGGCGTAAAAGAAGCGTTTCATACAGGTCGTGGTCGTGTAGTGGTGCGCGCAAAAGCCGAAATAGAAGAAGTTAACGGCAGAGAATGTATCATAGTCACTGAAATTCCATATCAGGTCAATAAAGCGGAGATGATTAAGAAAACCGCTGAACTTGTAAACGATAAAAAAATTGAGGGGATTTCGAATATCCGTGACGAGTCAGATCGGAACGGAATGCGAATCGTTTATATACTGAAGCGCGATGCGATTCCAAATATTGTCCTTAATATGTTGTACAAATACACGGCATTGCAATCGTCGTTTAGTGTCAACAATATTGCTTTAGTAAAAGGACGTCCGCAAATGTTGAATCTAAAAGATATGATTCATCATTTTGTAGAGCACCGTCACGAGGTTGTGGTACGACGAACACAATATTTGCTCAGAAAGGCTGAGGAACGTGCACACATATTAGAGGGCTTGATTATAGCTTCAGACAATATAGATGAAGTAATTGCCTTGATAAAGGCTTCTGCTAATGCAGATGAGGCACGCCAAAAACTTATTGCCACATTTGACCTATCTGAAATACAGGCTAAGGCAATTGTAGAAATGCGATTACGCCAATTAACAGGCTTAGAGCAAGATAAATTGCGCACTGAGTACGACGAACTCATGAATACTATTGAGGATTTAAAAGATATCCTTGAGAAGAAAGACCGTCGTATGGGAATCATCAAAGATGAGTTGCTTGAAGTAAAAGAGAAATACGGAGATGAGCGACGCTCTATCATTGAGTATGCGGGTGGAAATTTCCGTGTTGAAGATATGATCCCTGACGAAAAAGTGGTGATTACCATTTCCCATGCGGGTTACATTAAACGTACACCTCTTGCAGAGTATCGCACACAAAACCGCGGTGGTGTTGGACAAAAAGCATCTACTACCCGAAGCGAAGATTTCTTAGAGCATTTGTTTGTAGGAACGAATCATCAATACATGCTGTTCTTTACTCAAAAAGGTAAATGTTTCTGGATGCGCGTATATGAAATACCTGAAGGAAGTAGAACTTCAAAAGGGCGTGCAATTCAAAACCTAATCAATATTGAACAAGACGATAAGGTAAAAGCATTTATTTGTACACAAGACCTTAAAGACGAAGATTACATCAACAGCCGATACGTGGTTATGGCGACTAAAAAAGGTCAAGTGAAGAAAACTTCACTGGAGCAATACTCACGACCACGTACAAATGGCATTAATGCCATAACGGTTCGTGATGGTGACGAGTTGTTAGAGGCAAAATTGACTACTGGTGCATCGCAAGTGGTGTTAGCAGTAAAATCTGGAAAAGCAATTCGTTTTGAAGAAAGCAAAACACGTCCAATGGGTAGAAACGCATCTGGTGTTCGTGGAATTTCGTTGCAAGATGCTCAAGACGAAGTAGTTGGAATGGTTGCTGTAAACGACTTGGATTCAGATATTTTAGTGGTGTCCGAAAACGGCTATGGTAAGCGCTCTAAAATTGACGATTATCGCATCACAAATCGAGGTGGAAAAGGAGTCAAAACGCTTGCATTAACCGAAAAAACAGGTAATTTAGTGGCCATTAAAAATGTATCAGACGCAGATGATTTGATGATTATCAACCGTTCGGGTATTGCTATCAGACTTGGTGTAGAGTCGCTACGCGTTATGGGTCGTGCCACACAAGGTGTACGTCTTATTAATTTAAAAGACGATGACTCTATCGCAGCGGTAGCAAAAGTGATGAATGATGATGATGAAATTCAAGACGTTTCTGATATTGATGTAACACTTGAAGATAACGATTAATTAATTCTCATTTTTTATGAAAACGTATTATTCCCTAATACTTGCCTTTGTGCTTGCTTTTTCAGTTTCGGCTCAAAAAAAGCAACTCAAGGCTGCACAAAAACTTATAGATGCCGCTTCTTACGATGCTGCGTTTAGTTCGCTTAACGAAAACAGTGACTTGCTTGAAGCTGCTGAACCAAAATACGTATCGCATTATCACTACCTCTTGGGCGTAACATTGCAAGCCAAAAAAGAATTTTTGAAGGTTGTAGCGGAGTTTGATAAAGTAAAATCTATTGAAAAAGAAGCTGGTTTAAACAAGTACACACAGCTTATTAATGGCAACAAACCACGTCTTGTTGCTGATGTTGTAAATCAAGCTGTATCCTATAATACTGACAAAAATTATAAAGATGCAGGTGAGTTACTTTATTTGGCTTATGAATTAGATGGCGAAAATTTGGATTACTTGTATTATGCCGCTTCTAGTGCTGTAAATTCTGGTGATTTTGAAAAAGCACTTCCGTACTACTTAACGCTTAAAGAAAAAAACTACACAGGTTCTGTTACCAAATTTTATGCTACAGAAGTTTCTACTGGAGAAGAATCTGAAGTAGACCAGAACACATATAAAATCTATAAAAAATCTAAGGAGTTTACGAATTTACGTACAGGTCTTTCAGAATCTCGTTTACCCGAAATTGTAAAAAATATTGCTCTGATATATGTTTCGAATGGCGATAACGATGCTGCTATGGCGTCTGTTAAAGATGCCAGAAAACTTTCTCCAAAAGATGTTGGGTTAATTTTGACTGAAGCAGATTTATATATTAAACTTGGGGATGAGGCACGGTTTGGTGCACTTATGCAAGAAGCCATTGCTCAGGATCCAACTAATGCCATGTTATATTACAATCTTGGCGTTGTAAACGGTAATGAAGGGAAACGTGACAAGGCTATAGAATATTACAAAAAGGCGATTGAATTAGACCCCACTTACGAGGCTTCGTATTTGAACTTATCATCTGTTATTTTAGAAGGTGAATCTTCTATTGTAGAAGAAATGAATGGCTTGGGAACTTCTGCTGCGGATAACCGAAAATACGATGTACTTAAGGCGAAACGCGAAGCGTTGTTTTTAGAAGCTGCGCCATATTTGGAGCAATTGGTCAAGATTAGCCCTAACAATGCAGATGCGCTTACTACGCTAAAAAATATCTTTGGCACCATTGGCGATACTGCTAATTTTAAAAAATACCGTGACATGTTGGAGGCACTCTAAGATGTGATAATAAATTAAAAGCCCCGCAATAGCGGGGCTTTTTTTATGCAATAGATTTAATAAGGCGTAGCTTGTGTGTATGCGTTCGAAGTTCGGGGTTAAATATTCCGGTTTGGTCTAATCTGTCAACACGCACGTGCCCATGTGCATGAATGATGTGGTTGTTCTCTAGAATAATCCCTACATGAACAATTTCACCTTCGTTATTGTCAAAAAAAGCCAAATCTCCAGGTTCAGATTCTTCGATAAAACTTAACACATGCCCTTTTTCTGCTTGGGCTGTGGCTGTTCTGGGAAGTGGAATACCGCAAAGGGCATAAACGGTTTGTACAAAACCATCAGCATCCATTCCAAAAGGCGACTTTCCTCCTTTGCAAAAAGGGGTGTTCATAAACATAAACGCCCTGTCTCGAAGGTTTTCTTTTTGTGCTTTGTCCCCTGAAGTTTCTCCTTCAAAGCGATGCCCTAAAAAAGGAGCGCGTTGTACCAAGCTACCAATCGGAACAGCAAACAATATCTGCGAGTCTTTGTAAATAAACTCAACTAAATCAGTAGCCAGTTGTGATGGCTGGGCAGCGAGTTCATCAAAATCTGCAACTGAAATTTCCTGAAACTGGGTATTGTTTATCCAGCCTTCGGTTTTGTCTTGCAAACGAACCTTACTCCAAAATTTTTGAGGGGTTATTATTTTAAAAATATCCCCATATAGCACTTCGCTTACAAGCGGTGCATTGTGCTGACTCGCTTCTCGAATCGGAATTAAACTCAGCGCACAAATACCGTAAGTCATATTTCAAAAATAAGGTAAATTACGCATTGCTCAATCGATGTGTTGAAAAGTGGTATTTTTGTTTAAATCTTTTTTATGTTGCTCTTCTATCGGTATCAAGCAATTTTTTTTAGAGTCTTATTATGCGTTGTTACTACAGCGATAGTAGTGTATCTGTTGCCAAGAGGTGCTAGCTTCCAATACGAAATTCAAGAAGGGAAGCCGTGGCAATACGAAACGCTTTTATCTCCCTATGACTTTCCTATTCAAAAAACTAAAGAAGAACTCAATCTTGAGCGTCAAGCATTAGAAGCTTCTGTTCCGCGCTATTTTTCTGCGCAACCAAATACCACAATAGCTGTTTTAGCTGCCTTTGACACATATGCAGCCACACTACCTGCCACTCCAAATGTTAGTGCTGTCTTAATAAACTGGCGTACAATGTTGGAAGAAATGTATGCCCTTGGTTTAATTTCTGAATCTGAACGAGTAGACGAAAATGAGTCTGTTGCACTAGTAAATGGGACACGTCAATCTACCGTGCAGCTATCCGACTTATATACCGATAAAGAGGCTAGAGATTTACTTCAAAGTCAACTGGATGCTTTTAAAGCGGAAATACTTTCAGAAACTTCTTTACAGTATTTGCTTTCCCTTGTAGCACCAAACGTTGCTTATGATGAGGAATTGACACGTCAATTTAAAGCGGAGTCGGTAGCAGGAATTGTCACAGTTCGTGGATTAGTAACCAAAGGAACACGTATTATTGCTAAAGGGGAAGTTGTAGAAGGCGAAAAATTACAAAAGCTCCAATCGTTGCAGCAAGAATTTGAGTCACAAACATGGACGCAGTCCAATACGACTTGGATTATTTTGGGGTATTCACTTTTGGTATTTGTTCCTGTCCTTTTGCTATTTGTGTTTTTATGGCGTACACGCCCAACCGTTTTTGAAAACAACAAACGCCTACTGTTTTTGTGTGTGAACATCTTACTTATGGTGCTACTCACAAAAGTAGTAGTAGATGTCAATCCACAATACGTATACGCAGTTCCCATCTGTATGTTACCACTACTAATGCGTACATTTTTTGATACGCGTGTGGCGCTTTTCACTCTTTTAATAACCTTGTTTTTGATTGCATTCTTGGTGCCGAATAGTTTTGAGTTTATCTATTTGCAAATCATGGCAGGTATTTTAGCATCACTTACTGTAAACGATTTATACCGAAGAGCCAAGCTGTTTATTTCGGTTGGTCTAATTGTGGGACTCTACGCCATTTCCCATGTTGCTTTTACCCTTATTCACGATGGTAATTTGTTGCAGTTGTCTTACGATGTGTTGTTGCTTTTTGTAGTCAATGGCTTGGCGATATTGTTTGTACAACCGCTGATTTATATATTCGAAAAGCTTTTTGGGTTGGTTTCTGATGCGTCTTTACTAGAATTATCAGACACAAATAGTAAGTTGCTACGTGAACTTGCAGATAAATCACCAGGAACGTTTCAACATTCCTTACAGGTTGCAAATATTGCCGAGGCTGCTGCAAATGCTATTGGTGCAAATACATTATTGACAAGAGTGGGTGCATTATATCACGATATTGGAAAGATGAAAAACCCCGTATTTTTTAGTGAAAACCAAACGACATATAATCCGCATGACGACCTTGCGCCTGAAGTGAGTGCAAAAATTATAATTGATCATGTGCTAAATGGTATTACGAGTGCTAGAAAGTTAAAACTCCCAGACCGTGTAATTGATTTTATTCGAACGCATCACGGCACTACAACCGTATTGTATTTTTTGCAACAAGCACAACAAGAAAATTCCAATATTGATGTAGAGCAATTTCAATATCCAGGGCCAAAACCCTTTTCAAAAGAAACGGCCATAGTTATGATTGCAGACGGGGTAGAGGCAGCTTCAAAAAGTTTAAAAGAACCCACGGCAGAAAAAATCATTGCTTTTGTGGATAAAATTGTACAGCGCCTAATGGATGAGAAACAGTTTTTAGAGGCGAATATTACCCTTCGCGAAATAGAAACAGTAAAAAGTGTTCTTTCCGAAAAGCTAATTAGTAGCTATCATTTACGGGTGTCATATCCAGAGTAGTTTAATATATAAGTGAAAATAAAGCTAACAATACCAAAAACACGCCCTTACTGAGCAAATCAAAACCCAAGTTAAAAGCCATCTATTTAGATGGCTTTTAATTCTTTTTTATACAAGATTCTTCTACCAAAATATACAAGAAACCATAAAGCATGGTGTCCTAGTGCATATTTTTTCATCAAATGGTGTTTTTAGTCAAAAATCCAATTTTATTTTGACGCGTTCGTTATCAATTTTTCTTGTAAATCAGCCACTTTAGCGCAACTCATCTGCTCCATGACTTGTGTTAGTTGCTGTTTAAGTATACTGATGGTGTGGTTTCCTCCCTTTTTGCCAAGCGCTGAAACGCCATACATAAAGGTACGTCCCATAAAGCTAAAATCAGCACCACTTGCCATGACACGAGCAACATCTGCTCCACCTCTAATTCCGCTATCCATCATCACAGTCATTTTATCTTTATATAACGGAGCAATTGCTTGTAACGAATCAACAGAAGCTTGACCTACATCAACTTGTCTTCCACCATGATTTGAAACGATAACACCATCTAAGCCCAATTGGTAAGCTTTTTCTACATCGTGCACAGACTCGGCACCTTTAAGTACGAGCTTACCTTTCCAAATATCACGGATTTTTTTGATTTTTTCTTCATCCAAGCGTCCCGAAAAAGTAGCATCCATGAATTTCGCAAGTTGATTTAAATTCAAATTTTTAGGCATGTACGTTTTTAAGGTTTCAAATGCCGGCTGTCCATTTACCACCGTTTTTAATGCCCAATGTGGTCTTTTTGCCGCATTTATTATGTTAGTCAACGTCATTTTTGGCGGCATGGACAATCCGTTACGGATGTCTCGTGGCCGATAGCCAAAAGAAGGCACATCTGCCAAAATCACCAAAACAGGACAACCTGCAGTTTCTGCTCTTTTTAGAATATCTTTTGTAACGCTTTCCTCAGCTGGATGATAAAGCTGAAACCATGCTTTACCTTCTGTTATATCGGCAATTTTTTCAATACTTGCCGTTGTTACAGTACTCAAGACAAAAGGAATATTGTGTTCAAAAGCAGCCTTTGCCAAGATTTCTGGAGACTTCGGCCACATAAGCCCTTGGAGTCCAACAGGTGAAATACCAAAAGGTGCGTCGTACGTATGACCGAAAAGTTCTGTTTTTAGACTCGGTTCTTGGTAGTCAACCAAATATTTTGGTTTGAGCTCAATATCACGAATCCTGTCGGTATTCTTTTTTATGTTTACATCTTCGTTACAACCTCCGTCTAAATATTCAAAAGCAAACTTTGGAATTTTTGACTTTGCCTTTGTTCGAAGATCTTCAACAGAAGGATACTTGTAATTAATTTCTGATTTCATATTTCTCTTTTTTTAAGCTATAAATTTTATCCATTAGCACCCATTTTGTACCTTTTTTAGTTTTTGGGAGTTCTTGTTGAAAAGTGTCCATTAAAGCTTCCCATTCTTGAACTTTAGGGTTTTGTGCATCCATCATTGATTTTCTATCAAACGTGAATGACTCGTTAACCTCTAAAATCATAAAAAGTCTATTTCCAGTATTGAATATTTCTGCTTGATCGATACCAGCATCTATTAGACTTTGATTTATTTCAGGCCATACATTTTTATGGTGATATTTATATGCATGAATTTTATCTGCATCGTCTTTTAAATCTAATGCCAAACAATATCTTCTCAGTTGGTTCACGCGATCATTACCCATTTTGTTTCACGAATTAAGGCTTAGATTACATGTTTTTTAAAAGCTCTATATCCATAGATGGTAACTACGCAAAAACATATCAATGGCAAAACAAAAGATACATTAACTGCAGCCAAGGAACCAATACTTCCCATATCAATGATAAGACCTTGAAGGGGTGGCATAAGTGCACCTCCAACAATAGCCATAACCAAACCTGCCGCTCCTAGAGACGTGTCTTCACCTAAACCATCCAGTGCTACACCATAAATAGTAGGGAACATAAGCGACATAAAAACAGAAGTCGTGATGAGTAAATATAGGCCCATAAGCCCCTCAATAAATATGACTCCTAAAGTTGTACACGCAGCACACAAACCGAAAATAGCTAGTAGCTTTTTTGAATTTACATATTTCATCAAAAAAGTACTTATAAATCTTCCTGTAAGGAAGATTCCCATAGCCAAAATATTGTAGTTCTGAGCCGTTGATTTTGAAATACCCAAGTTCCCCGCATATTGGATAATAAACGTCCAACACATGATTTGAGCGCCAACATAAAACATTTGTGCGATTACTCCCTCACGATAATTTAAATTGGCAATAAGTCTTTTAAATGAATCTATTGCTTTGGAGTTTGATGTGCTTTTTTCTCTATCAGGCATTTTTGTTAGAAAAATGATTAGAAACATAGCTATTACAACAAATCCTAAAATAACATAAGGGTCTCTTATTATCATTAAATCGTGAGATTTAACAGCTGCCTTTTTAGCTGCATCTAATGTTGAAAAAATCAAATTACCCGCAGCATCTGTTTTATCAGACTCTAGGTTGGACAATATAAAACTTGACGCAACAAACATACCCATGAGAGAGCCAATAGGATTAAATGCCTGCGCAAGGTTTAATCTGCGTGTAGCCGTTTTAGGATTACCCATTGAAAGAATAAATGGGTTAGCAGTTGTTTCCAAAAAAGCCAAACCAAACGTTAAAATATAAAGAGAGAGTAGAAAAAAACCAAATTCTTCGAACTGTGCAGCCGGATAAAAAAGAAGCGCTCCGGTAGCATATAAGCCTAATCCAAAAAGAATTCCTTTTTTGTAGCTGTATTTTCGTACAAACAGCGCAGCTGGGATAGCCATAGTTGCATAGCCTCCATAAAATGCAAGTTGAACTAATGCCGCTTTAGCAGTTGATATTTCCATAACAGCACCAAAAGCAGCAACCATTGGATTTGTAATATCATTTGCAAAACCCCACAATGCAAACAAAGAAGTAATTAAAACAAAAGGAACAATTACATTTTTTGCAACAACAGGGATAGAATGCGCTTTCATAAGTTAGTACTTAAAATTGAATTTCTCAAAATTAGGAAAACCAATTTTCAAACACTTCAAAAATGCAAACAACTATATGAATAAAACAAACATTTTAATTTTGTAATTGTTTTTAGCGAAAGATTTTGTGGTGTGTAATGTACATTTAAAACAGCATTCTGGATTTGTACGTTCCGGGAGAAACTCCAGTGATAGAAGTAAATACTCTGGTGAAGTGATAGCGGTCAGAAAATCCTAAAAGAATTGCCATTTCTTCAATAGTTTTATCAGAATGCTCAAAAAGTTCACAGGCATAAGCAACCTTTCTTTTTTGCAAAAATTTATGCGGGGTAATTCCCATATTTTCTCTAAAAAGTCTTGAAAATGAATTTGGCGCCATATGAATGACTTTGGCAAGTGTTTTGTTCTCATTTTTTTCACTCAAATTATTTTCAATATGCCGAATCACACTTAATATTCTAGGATCAATATTAAAAGACTTCCACAGCTCTGGCCCAATATTGGACAAAGCATCCATTATAAAAGATTGTAATTTTAAGCTGGAGGTCATTTTAAAGGTGTTATTGTTGTTTTTCAATTGGTGGGTTAGGTATGCTAATTTATCCCTCAATGTATTACTGATTTTCACCTTAAAAATCCCTGGAAAAACATTGTCAAAAGGAACACCCAAATTGAAATGCACAAAAAAATGAATCAATGACCCGGACGCGAACTCGACTTCTTTGTCAGTGCTTACCAAATGACGCCCAGAAACATGTATCCCCTTTTTGTACATGCTTTTTTTAGTAAACTTTGAAGAAAAAGAGGTGAAAGGCGCAATGATGTAAACATTGTCTGGAGTCATTTCAATATTTTCATTTATGTGTGTTATAGCACCACCCGTATTTCTATTCCAGTAAATTCGCCAAAAAGGAAAGACCATATCATGGCAATCCCAAAGTTCAAGCAGCCAGTAACGACAACACAATACTTTCATGTTCACGTCAACAAATGTTTGTTTATTTGGAGAAGGGTCGCCAGAACTGTTGCTTCTTTTTGTTATCACTGTTAAATGTTTCAATTAGATACAAATTTAATTGTTTTCACTATTTTTATTTGCATAAATTAATATTTAGTTTGTGTTGTTTTTAAACAACTACACAAGTGAAAAATTTTCATTTATCCAATAAAGTACAAGATGTTCTAAATCAAACATCTGAAATTGCTGGTTACCTATGGCAGCGTGAATGGATTGAACGGAATGGCGGTAATATTTCTGTTGATCTATCTGACCATTTTGAAGGAGTTTCAATTCCAGATACTGTCGAATATGTAAAAAAAGACTTCCCCAAAGAAGCTGCCAATATGTTTTTATACATTACTGGGGCTAGTTGTTATTTGAGAAAACTAATTAATACTATCGAAAAGGCTTCATGCATCATGCACATTAACAGTGCTGCTGATGGGTATACCATCCTTTGGGGTGGAGATAAAGAGAATTTTGTACCCACTTCTGAACTCTCTTCTCACCTTACAATACATCTTTTCAATAAATCTCAAAATTCAGGAAATAAAGTAGTATTGCATGCGCATCCATCAGAACTAATTGTTTTGAGTCACCACAAGATTTTTCATGATGAGCAAAAGCTCAATCAGTCTATTTGGAAGATGTGCCCTGAAGTACGTGTTTATGTTCCTAGAGGAATACATTGTACTCCCTATGCCATTACACAATCAGATGATTTGGCTCAAATGACGATTGATGCCTTCAAAACAAGAGATGTGGCACTTTGGGAAAAACATGGCGCCACAGTAACAGCCCCAACAATTGAGGCAGCTTGGGATTTCATG
>JAACDD010000170.1 GCA_009937085.1 Bacteroidota bacterium | reverse complement strand
TATTTATCTTTATAATCGTAATTTATTCTACTTAAATACGATATTAATGACCATTCTTCTTCAAATTGAGGAAAAGTAGTCGTAAGTACCCCATTATCATCAGTTATTTGCGCTAATAAAGGGCTGGAACCTGTAGTGTTTATGTTTTCCGTTTGATAGGACTGTCCTATCAATAATTTTAATTCATGGGCATCATTAAACTTTTTATCAAATGTTACCGTATTTTCAACTACCCAGTTTTTCCTGTCATAAAACGATTTGAAAGCTGTGGCTTGTTTATCATCAACAAAAATAGAGTAAGCCCCAACAGTATTTGGACTGAAAGCTTTTCTATTTGAGGTGGTATAGTTTCCGCCCAAATAAGTTTTGAAACTTAAATTTTCCAGTGGAGAAAACGCTAAAAAACCTCCAGATAAAATGTCAAACTGGGTTCTTTTATCTGTATTCAAAAGAGCTAAGGCTACTGGGTTTTCAACAGGTGCTTGACCATTTTCTCTAGCAGAAAGTAACATGTCCCCACTTAAATTTAAACTCCCATCACTGTTGTATGGGCTAAATAGGGGATTTGTAATTAATGCAGTTAGAATAATACCATCTCCTTTGTGGTCGGCATCTGAAACCTTATTTCTGTTTGCAAATGATGGAGCTATATTAAAGCCAGCCTTCCATTTTTTGGAAATATCAAAATTTAGATTTATTCTGAAATTCATTCTGTTGTATTTTGACCCAAGCACAATACCATCTTGGTCAAAATAGCCACCGGAAACAAAAAAATTCATGTTTTCATTCCCACCCGAAATGGAAACATTATGATTTTGAACAAACGCAGTTCTAAAAATCTCATCTTGCCAATTGGTATCCGTGAGACCAGGCTTTCCTATAAGGTATGGCTGATACAATTCCAACGGTGCACGACCTCTAGTTTTTCTAGCCTCCGCCACATACCTTGCTCTTTCGTAAGCATCTTGCATGTCAATAGTATTTGCAACTTGTTGTACTCCCGTATACCCATCATAGGAGAATTTTACATCGCCTTGTTTCCCTTTCTTTGTAGTTACTATAATGACACCGTTAGCACCTCTTGATCCATAAATAGCGGCAGAAGCTGCATCTTTTAAAATATCAACGGATTCAATTGCGCTTGGATTTAGAGACTTAATTCTAAAATTTTCAGCAGGAAATCCGTCTACTACAATTAAAGGCCTAGCGTTTGCTGTTAAAGTACCAACCCCTCTTATATTAATTTGTGAACTACTCCCAGGATCTCCAGATGTTTGTACAATTTGAACACCAGGTAACTCACCCGCTATAGCTTCCTCAAAACTGGTAACTGGGGAATCAACAATATTTTCAGCTTTTAAAGTTGAAATTGCGTTGGTAAGTTTTAGCTTAGATTGAGAACCATACCCCACAACAACAACTTCATCAAGTCCTGCGGCATCCTCTGTTAAACGAATCGTAAGTTCTTTTTGATTGGTGATTGCTACTTCTTGCGTTAAAAATCCCAAATACGAAATAACTAAAACAGCGTTTTTGTTTTTTAATTTTAAAGAAAATTCGCCATCAATATCTGTTTGAGTTCCGTTTGTTGTTCCTTTTTCAATAATATTAGCGCCTGGAAGCGGTTGATTATTAGCATCGAATACAATACCAGATACTATTATCTCTTGGGACTTATTATCATTTAATACATTGGTTTTGAGTGATTTATTTTCACTCTTTATAATAATAGTGTTATTATCAGTGAAGTTGAAAACCACATCAGCGTTGCCAATACATTGTTGTATTAACTTGTCTACTTTTATACTTCCTTTTTTTAATGATACTTTGGGTAAGTTTTTAAATAAATCTTCATGATAAATGAATTTAAGATTTGTTTGTTCACTTATGCTTTTAAAAACTTCATCTACAGTTACAACTTTATCATTATCGATTGAAATAGTAGCATCTTGAGATATGACATTACTAGAATATGCACCAAACACAGAAAAATAACAAAAGAAAATGAAGGTTCTCATAAGGGCTTTTAAGTGTTGTTTTCGTAACAGAAAACAGGTTGGAATTGATCTAATTTCCATAAATTTACATACATTAATTAGTTAGACTTTAATTAGTTAATCATACTTACAGAGGGGAATTATTTACGGTGAGATGTTTATATCCTTCCCCTCTTTTTTATTTTAATATTATCTTTTCATTGGTTTTTTCATATTGATATATAAAATTTGTATTTTTTATTAGTGACAAAATTTCGTCTAAGTCTTGATGTTTGCTTAATTCGCCGTTGAATTTAAGGTCTTCTAGTGATGCGTTTTGAATCTCTATATCAACATCATACCATCGAGATAGTACCTTTACGATGTCCTTTAATGGTTTACGTTGGAACACAAAATCTCCACGAATCCAAGAAGTAACAGAGTTAACATCTACATTTTTAATTGCAATATTTCCACTTTCTAAATTTAAAACCGCTTGTTGATTAGGAGCTAGATTTTGCACTTCATTACCTGTATTTAAAGCTACTTTTCCTTCCACTAATGTGGTGTAAACAGTTGTCTCATCCTTGTAGGCTTTAACATTAAATTCCGTTCCAAATACTTCAATTTCTTGTGATTTGTGGAGGACCTTAAACGTATTTCTTTTATGATCAGTACTTGGGGAAACATCAAAATAAGCTTCACCATAAACGAGCTCTACTTCTAGCGTTCTACCTTCAATAAAACGGACTGGATATTTTAACTGGGATTCAGAATTCATCCAAACTTTCGTGCCGTCAGCTAATATTAATTGGAATTCACCTCCGCGTGGAGTCGTTAATGAGTTGTATGTTATGTTAGATGATTTTTTCGCTTTAGCATGATTATAAACTAACTGCTCTCCGTCACTTTTTGCATTTTTAGTACTGATAACATTACCCTTTTCTAGCTTTACAGTCAAGCCGTCTTCCAATGTTAAGGTAGCCTTATCTATGCCAGGCTCAATTGGATTTGTATTAACGATAATAGGGGCAATAAGCGTTTCATTATTTTTATTATTAAAATATAATGTTAATGACACGAGAAGCGCAATCGATGCGGCAGCGGCATAGTCATAATACCTTATCTTTCTTGAGATTCTATTTTTCTTGATATTAAGAAGAATCTCTTTTTTTAAAGCTTCTTTTTCTGAAACAGACTTAAAAATGGATTTTTTCAATCTATTTTCTTCAATAAATTCAAACTTTTCTAATAATTCTAAATCTTGCGAAGATGCATTTCCTTCTAGATACTTATCTATAATCTTATCTAATTCTTTTCGTCTCATATTGTGGTATCCATAACTATGTACCTAAAATTATGAAGCACACGTAAAAAAAATGTATATTTTTTTTTGTTTTATCAAAAAAAGCCTGAATGTGAGAAGAGAAACAGTTGTTAAACAGCCGTTTTATAAGTCCTTAAATATAGAAAGTAGAAACAACAGACTAAGTGTGGCATTATTCTTAAGGACCTTTAAAGCATTAGAAATGTGGGTTTCCACTGTTCGCTTGGATAAATTTAATTTTTCTGCAATTTCATTGTTCTTTAACCCATCATATCTACTGAGTTTAAAAACCTCTTTGCATTTTTTTGGAAGTTTTTCAATTGCGTAATAAATAGTTTTTTGAGTGGCGTTAAAATTTATGACGTTATCAATATTATTTGAAATAGTGTGTGCTTTATTAGACTTAATATAATCGTCTTTCAGCACTTTTTTCCTTTTTGAATTTCTGTATTCATTATACGCCTTGTACCTTAACGCCTTAAAAAGATAAGCTTCAATATTATCAATTTCAGTTTTATGACGCTTTTCCCATAAATTAATCCAGACCTCTTGTACAATATCTTTGGCTAAGCTTTTATCCTCTATAATAGCATAGGCTTTCATATACATTGACTCCCAAAGTCTGTTATATAAAACATCAAAGGCCTTCGGATTGGAGCTTTTGATCTGCTCCCACAGCATTTTATAGTTATGATACATAAGTGATAAAGCAGTAAGATTCAAGTAATAGGGGACAAGATTGTCGTTAAAATTAACAAAAAAAACTTTATTGGAGTTTTGTACCCCAATAATTTTTCGGGTCTTATATTTAATTTACTGATAATAAGATTGATATTTTGGCAACTGGTTTGGTCTGTCTTTACGATGAGTTAAAATTGACTTCTTCTCTCCATGGGTGTTAAGGGCAGACTGATAATTTTTGCCAATAAGACGGTGTCGGCTTCCCAAATCCTCAAAACGAGCTTTATATCCACAATTTCTGGTAGGGGCCTATCCTTACTCTATTGGAAATTTATTTTTAGCTTAGTTTACACCTGCCCCTTTCCGATTACATCAAAATAGGATTAGGTTTCGCTAATTATACTTAATTTAAAAAAAGAGAATTGATGACTATAAAGCAGTAATAATTACATCAATACTTTACTTGACAACAGGGGGATATGTGCAGACAAATGATCTTTATGTTCCGTTATTTTCATTGCTCATATGCTGACTAGCAATAAAGCCGCCCGTCCAAGCATTTTGAAAATTAAACCCTCCCGTAACGGCATCAATATTTAGAATCTCGCCTGCAAAAAATAAATTACTGTGGAGTTTGCTTTCAAAAGTTTTAAAGTTGATCTCTTTTAAGTCTATTCCTCCAGCCGTCACAAATTCTTCTTTAAACGTACTTTTTCCAGTAACTTTAAATACAGCTGATGTTAATTGCAATCCAAGCTGATGCAATTGCTTATGATTGACTTCGGCCCACTTGATTTCGTCTGGAAGTTCCGCCCCTTTTACCAGTTGTTCCCATAAGCGTTTAGGTAAGTCGTATAAAGTATGTTTATGAACATATTTTTTCGAAAGCGTTGTTTTAAATATGCCGAGTTCCTCAACACATTCGGTTAGCTCTTTTGAAATAAAATTTATTTTTAGGTCAAAATTATAATTTCGCTTTGCGAGTTCAAGCGCTCCGTAAGCGGATAGCTTGAGTACCGAAGGAGCACTTACCCCTGAATGCGTAATAAGAAGCGGACCAGATGATGTTAATGAACTATTATTTACGGAAAGTGTTACGTTTTTGGCAACAACTCCTGGAATTGATTTAATACGTGGATCTGAAATCGTAAATGTAAATAGCGAAGGCACTGGGGTAGTGGTATGATGTCCTAGTTTTTGCAACAGTTTCCATATTTTATGATTACTTCCTGTTGCAATCATGACCTTTTTTGCGCAAAGTGTATCCTTGGGAGTCGCAAGCTTCCACTGACCGTTTTCATGTTCAATATCCTGAACGGAATGATTCAATAAGATATCGATCTTGTATGTATGCGCTTCAGATAAAAAACAATCAATAATCGTTTGAGATGAATTTGACTTAGGAAAAACACGCCCATCCGCTTCAATAACTAAATCAACTCCTCGTTTTTCAAACCATTCCATCGTATCACCTGTCATAAATGTATGAAATGGCCCGAGTAATTCTTTTTGTCCTCTTGGGTAATGAAGCGTTAACGGCTTTGGTTCAAACTCAGCATGCGTAACATTGCACCTTCCGCCACCAGATATCTTCACTTTAGACAAAACAGTATTTCCGCGTTCTAAAATCGCAATTTTAAGGGCAGGATTTCTTTGCGCTGTGTTTATTGCCGAAAAGAAACCAGCAGCACCTCCACCCACGATAAGAACATCGTAATTCGTCATTGATAAGATATAGTTTATGCATACGGTAGATTTATAAAATCCGCTACACGCAACATTAGGTGTTAAAAGTATAGAAAAAAATACGGCAATCAATACGTATTGCTGTGATTTATAGCAGGTGGTTTGATGTCCTTTTGGTCGTGAGACACTAGAATAGTGTTACTCCCTTTGGTCGTGAGACCGCTTTGCTAAGTTTAAACCTGCGACCCTCCCGATTTCATCGGGATGCGCTTGCGGCAAAACGTTGTTTATGTAAGGGAAAAAGTCGGGATGACAGGATTTGAACCTGCGACCCCACGCACCCCATGCGTGTGCGCTACCAGGCTGCGCCACATCCCGTGGTTTTAAAACCAAAAGGTTGATTTAGTCGGGGTGGCAGGACTTTTCGGTCAGCTACCTTCCCGATTCCATCGGGACGCGATGACGGGTCATCAATATCCCAATGTAATTTATTTTTAGTCGGGGTGGCAGGATTCGAACCTGCGACCTCCTGCTCCCAAAGCAGGCGCGATGACCGGGCTACGCTACACCCCGTAAAAACGGACTGCAAATATAGAACTTATCATTACCCCCGCAAACATATTTTTTTATCATTTTAGCCAATAGATTGATAATAACTTTTGATGTGCCTACATACTTATAAAACACTTAATCATGTACATTTGAATGTAAATTTATGACGATGAGCAATCAACCTGAACATATTAAAACACTTATCATCGGATCTGGTCCTGCTGGATACACAGCCGCTATTTATGCCGCTCGCGCAGATCTTAAACCTGTTGTGTATACTGGACTAGAACCTGGAGGGCAGCTTACCACAACTACTGAAGTAGATAATTTCCCAGGATATCCTGAAGGAGTTGACGGCCCAACCATGATGGTGCAATTGCAACAACAAGCAGAACGCTTTGGTACAGACGTACGAATAGGTATGGCTACCGCAGTTCATTTTTCAAAAGAAGTCGGTGGTTTACATCAAGTTACCATTGACAACGAAAAAGAATTACTTGCCGAAACCATTATTATTTCAACGGGTGCTACTGCAAAGTATTTAGGTTTACCAAGTGAACAACGTCTTCGCGGCGGTGGTGTTTCTGCGTGTGCCGTTTGCGACGGCTTCTTTTACAAAGGACAAGATGTAGCCATTGTAGGGGGTGGCGATACAGCTGCCGAGGAAGCAACCTATTTGGCAAATATCTGCAACAAAGTAACCATGTTGGTACGCAAAGATCAAATGCGTGCTTCAAAAGCCATGCAACATCGTGTAACTTCTACACCAAATATTGATTTACGCTACAATACTGAAATTGATGAAGTGTTAGGAGAACAAGTTGTAGAAGGTTTACGTATGGTAAATAATCAAACAGGGGAGAAGGAAGAAATTGCCATCACTGGATTATTTATTGCGATTGGCCACAAGCCCAACACCGATATTTTTAAAGGTCAACTCGACATGGATGAAGCAGGCTATTTAATTACAGAAGGAAAATCAACAAAAACAAATCTTCCTGGTGTGTTTGCTTCTGGAGATGTACAGGACAAAGAATACCGTCAAGCGGTAACCGCTGCCGGAACAGGATGCATGGCTGCATTAGATGCCGAGCGTTATTTAGCAACCGTAGAATCTGTTGAAGTTCAAGCATAATGAAAATTACACCAGCTGTAATAAATAGGTATACGCTTTTTAAGCTTCCAGCAGCTTACTTTACTGGGGTTCGCGTGCGTAGCATTACAGATGATTCTTGTAAGGTATCTGTGCGTCTCAGCTGGGCAAACAAAAATCCATTCCGCTCCATGTTTTGGGCGGTACAAGGAATGGCTGCAGAATTATCTACGGGTGTATTGCTTATGCGATCCTTAGCTCAAAAAAACACCAAAGCCTCTATGCTAGTGATAGAAACCAAAGCAACGTTTTCTAAAAAAGCGATTGGAACTATTGTATTTGACTGCGCGCAAGGCGCATTAATTAGCAAAACTATCGAAGAAGCGCGTAAAGAACCACAGCAAGTTTGGCTTCATGCAAAAGGTATTGATAACTTAGGAGATGAAGTTTGTTCGTTTTCCTTTTTATGGTCAATAAAAATTAAGAATTAACATTTCTACAACAATTTTATGTAGCTAAAGTGTGTTATTTAGCTACAAACAATTTAAAATGTCGACCAAATTAAATTTATCTTACTTTAAAACAGTACTATCAAAAGTTTACGACTATCCTACAGTTTTCAGAAAAGAGCTTGACAAAGCAAAAAAGCACTTAAATGAATACGATTATGATATGCTGATGAATTGGCTTTCAAATAATCAATACGCTAACTTGACTTTGGACTTATAATTTTTACGTCTTCGTAAACTATAGCGCCGCGTATTATCGCACGAATTTTCTCGTGCAAAGCATCAATGATGTGCATTTTTAATTCGCGTTTGTGATATACAACACTTACTTCTCGAGCAGGTTCTGGTACGCTAAAAGATTTAAGATTTCCCTGATGCTCTTGCCCTAATTGTCGTGCATTTAAATAGGGCAGAAGCGTAATGCCTAAGCCTTCATTTGCCAATTGTACAAGTGTTTCAAAACTACCGCTTTTGATTTCAAATGGTGTTGGGGAGTTGTGTTGTAACTTACAGATATTCAACGCCGAATCTCGAAAACAATGCCCGTCTTGTAGTAGCAGCATACGCTCTGTAGTAAGCATTTCGGAAGTAATGGTTTTTTCTTTACTTAACTTTGAATGTGAAGGCGCATACACCATAAAGGGCTCATAGTATAAAGGTTTTTCTACAATCTGCTCCATACCCAATGGCGTAGCAGCGATTCCTGCATCAAGTGTTCCTTTTTCGAGATGTTCTAAGATTTGCTGCGTTGGCATTTCCTCAATTTCCAATACCAATTGTGGATATGCTTTCAATACGGTTTGTAAAAACATAGGCAGTAATGTTGGCATTATGGTAGGAATAATACCAAGTTTAAACGTACCGCCAATTACGCCTTTTTCTTGATCTACAACATCTAACATACGCTCCGATTCAGCGACAATCAGTTTTGCTTGTTCAATGATTTTTTTTCCAACAGCTGTGAGTCCTATTGGTTTTTGAGTGCGATCAAAAATAGTTAAATCGAGTTCTTGCTCTAGTTTTTGAATTTGCATACTCAATGTAGGTTGTGTAACAAAAGCATATTCTGCAGCCGTTGTAAAGTTGCGATGTTCAGCAACAGCAATACAATATTTAAGTTGGGTTATGGTCATAATTATTGGGTTAAAACAGTTAGTTGCATTCGCATATTAGTTAGTGGCCATTCGCGTTTATCGGTTGGCAAAGCATTGATGGCATCAACCACATCCATACCGCGAATAACCTTTCCGAAGACCGTATAATTACCATCCAAATGATAGGCACCCGGCGATTGCTGTACAATGAAAAACTCATACGGAGACGCTAATTTATGCGGATTTTCAATCTCGCTACTCGGCATAGAAACAACACCACGGTGGTGTTTTAAACCATTCCGTGTGTCTGGGGGGAGTAAGTATTTTCCAATTTTTCTACGCTTTTGTCCTGTATCTGTATTGTCTGAATTTCCACCTTGAATAATAAATCCAGGAACAACACGGTGAAAGTAAGTATCGTCAAAATAATGTTGCTTGGTAAGGAAAATAAAATTTGCTCTGTGATAAGGTGTCTGGTCAAACAATAAAATATCGAAACTCCCTAAGGGCGTTTCGACACGCACTTTGTTTTCTGTGTTTTCAGCTGCATAGCGTTGCAAAAATGGAATCGCTGTAGCTGCGGTAAGTGGTAAATCGTTTTTCTTCTCAATCGCTTTTTGAACGGGTTTAGGTGTAGTAGGTATAGCAGTAGTCGTTTGTGGTTTTTTTGTTGATTTTGGCGAACTACACGAAATGAATACGCCGATAGCAACGTAATATAAAAGGCATTTCCAATGGTGTTTTTGCATAAGGCAAAGTTACAGGTTTTGATTGTCAATTTTTATAGGTGCTGATTTCTACGCCTTTTGTACTTTTGTACATCAAAACCAAATCGTGTTTAAACGAAATCCTTTCGGACATTATTTATTTATAAAGCTCTGGCTTATTCGCCTGTTGGGATTTATTACCCGTAGGCGGTTTAATGGGTTTAATGATCTTCATATTAAAGGTTCAGAAATTATACGGCAATTACCCAACGAGAATGTGCTGTTTATTTCCAATCACCAGACCTACTTCGCCGATGTAACCGCAATGATGCATGTGTTTTTTGCCAGTTTAGCGGGAAGAGACGACAACCTTAACTACCTGCGATATATCTGGAAACCAAAACTCAACGTCTATTATATTGCAGCCAAGGAAACCATGAAGGCAGGTATCTTACCAAGAGTTTTGGCGTATACAGGCTCAATTTCGATAGAACGAACATGGCGTGAAAAGGGAAAAGAAATCAAACGTCAGGTTAAAATGAGCGATATTTCCAACATTGGAAAAGCATTAAATGATGGGTGGGTAATCACTTTTCCACAAGGAACTACCAGACCTTTTGCACCCGTTAGAAAAGGGACCTTACACATTATCAAATCCTTTAACCCTGTGGTTGTTCCTATTCAAATTGATGGGTTTCGTCGGTCGTTTGACAAAAAAGGAATTTTTATAAAGAAGAAAGGAATTAAGCAGACCATACACATCAAACCACCAATTAAATTTGACCTCACGAAGTCAAATGAAGAATTGGTCGCGCAAATTACTGAAGCAATAGGTCAAGTTAAAAAGTAACTATTCCAAAATCCCTGCACAGCTAATACGCGCACCTGCCGCACCAGAAGGTTGCGAAATAAAATCATCTGCTCCTTGATGCACAATAATGGCCTTTCCTAAAATATTTTTGGTGTCATCCTCACAGCCTATACACCATTCGTCGGTCTCGAAATACACACGGCCAATCCCGTCTGCGCCAACGTCAAAGTTTCCGATATCTCCTTTGTGATACCCTGTCTCACTGCCCCAAGCGCCATGTGTTTCAAAAGTTGGATTCCAATGGCCGCCCGTAGATTTTCCATCTTCAGAAGAGCAATCTGCTTTTTCGTGTAAATGAATGGCATGCGTACCTTCATCTAACCCACGAATGGTAACGCTTAGTTCAACCAAACCGTTTTTTTGACTTAGCAATGCAAAACCAGCAGCGTCAGATCCGCTTTTTGGGTTGAGTCCAATTTCCAATTGACTGCGTTGACAACCAGTGACTGCTGTTGTTAGGATAAATAATAGTAATATCTTTTTCATGTATCCAAAGTACTTAAAATTTTCAGGTATTAACAACTATTTTTCAAGGTAGGGTATAAGTTTATCATAATACTTTTCAGCAATAAATCTTGCGCCTGCTTCGTTGTAATGAACGTTGTCGGCCAAAAAATCATCAGAAAATCCTGTTGCCATATCTACAGGAATCACTATAGATGTTGCTGTTGTTTGAGCACTTGCAATTTGTGCAATGATGGTGTGAATTTGCTCAAATGCAGCTGTTAACTCTTCGTCCATAAAGCTCGATTTCCCTGGAGCCAATTGCTCAATTATAATGGTAACATTTGGATTATGCGCTTGAATTTTATCAATAATAGCATTGATATTTGGTAAAATTGTTTCAAGTGATGCGCCTTGTAAGGCATCGTTTCCGCCTGGAGAACTAAACAAAACAATATCGGGAGTTTCAGTTTGATTTAGCCAATCTTCAATTTGGTTGTTTATTTGCGGCGATGTCCAGCCGCTATGGCCTTCGTGGTCATAATCAAAGCAATAATTTTGGTGGCTATTATACAGCGCAATATCTTTTTGAGTACCAACAAAATCTACACTCCAATCGCCATCGATGATCTCTTTCCAAAGCGCATAACGGTAGCTTTCAAAGACAGGACGAAACCCCTGAACACGAGAAGCGCCCAATGGCATTATAGATACTTTTCCTTCGCTTGACACACATGCTTCTGTTTCGATTTCAGTTTCCTCACTTGATTTGCACCCTAAAAGGATCATGATAAACAGGAAGTAGATTAGTGAAAGATTTGAATATTTCATAAGATTTAAGTTTCAATGTACTGTGCAATAGTTGTACCAGTTCATGGAATAATTTTAATTTCATCAAAAATGTTGATATTTGAAAAAAAAGAATTGTTATGCATCCACGGAACTTGTTTTTGCTGGGAATCATTTTGTTTTTTCTGAATTCGTGCGGTGTTCAATATCGCAGCACAACATTTAGTGGCGAGCCAACATCTATTTCTTATAAAGATAAACAAAACTGGGCGGTGTTTGCTGGGAAAACAGCTGATGGTATTGCTGTCAGTGAATCTTCAGACACATTACAAGCCGATGTTTTTTATGTATATCCAACGCTGTTAACTGATAAAAAAGATAGCCGTTGGAATGCACCTATTCATGACAGTATTATTAATAACGATGTGAAAAATTTGGTTGTGACATATCAAGCTACAGCTTGGGCTTCTGCCGCTCGACTTTTTGTGCCGTTTTACCGTCAAAATCACTACCGCGCTTTTTTTGAACCCTATTTAAATCAAGGTGGAAAAGAAGCACAAGAGTTTGCATATAACGACGTTAAAGCAGCTTTTGAATACTACTTGGCTCATGAAAATAAGGATCGTCCCATTATTTTGGCAGGACATAGTCAGGGAGCGCATCACTTGAAAAAAATAGTACATGAATATTTTGATCAAAAGCCCTTACAAAAGCAATTAGTTGCGGCATACTTAGTTGGCACAAAAGTTTCCGCTGATATATACAGCTCAATTAAACCCCTTACAACACCAACCGAAACAGGCGGTTTTGTAAGTTGGAACAGTTATAAAATGGGTAAATATCCAAAGTATGCTAGTTGGTATAAAGGAGCAGTAACGACTAACCCTATTACCTGGGATACCTCAAAAAATAGTGAATATTCACAACATAAAGGGGTGTATTACTACGACAAAAAAATCTACCCTAATAGCTTAACAGTAGACGTTAAAGATGGATTGTTGTGGGTAAGTTTACCTAAAGTTCCGAAGCGTTTTTTACTTTCGTTTATTCGTGATTACCACAATTTTGACGTCAATCTTTTTTGGCAAGATATCCGTGAAAATGCTTCACTTCGCGTAAGCTCTTTTTTAAAGTCTAACTAGCTTAGGGCGCTTCAGGAGCCAATACTACTTTTATTCCGTCTAATTCGGGTGTAATGGGAATTTGACATCCCAAACGAGAGTTTTCCTCTACGAAATAAGCTTCGTCTAACATCGCTTCTTCGTCGTCGTTACGTTCACCAAAGTGTTCGTCAGTAACAACATACACCTGACATGAAGCGCACATGGCCATACCGCCACAAATCCCTTCTACAGGAAGTTCAAAACCCTTACAGACCTCCATTAAATTTAAATCCATATCTGTTGGAACTGAAAACTCATGTTCAGTTCCCTCACGGTCAACGACCGTGATACTTATGTCTGCACTCACGAAGTAACGGTTTGTTTTGGCTGTTCTTGCTCAAATCCTTGTACCCCTTGAACGGTTGTGTATTTGAGTGTAAATTTTTTGTCTGGATTGATGATTTTATACGCGGTTTGAACGGCAAGTGTTGCCTCGTGAAAACCACACAAAATCAGTTTTAGTTTCCCAGGATACGTATTAACATCACCAATGGCAAAAACACCAGGAAGGTTTGTTTGGTAATCAAACGTATCTACCACAATGGCATTCTTTTCAATTTCCAATCCCCAATCCCCAATAGGACCAAGTTTTGGAGACAGTCCAAATAATGGAAACCACAAATCCGTATTTACGGTTGTTTTTTCTTCTTTGGTATGAATGACAACAGATTCAAGTTCGTCAGTTCCTTCAAGTTCTTTTACTTCCCCAAACGTGTGAAGTTTCATTTTTCCATTAGCAGCCAATTCGTATGCGCGTGCAACAGAGTCTTTATGCGCTCTAAAGCGATCACTTCTGTGTACCAAATGCACAAAGCTTCCTTTTTCTGCAAAATAAATCGCCCAATCTAGCGCCGAATCACCACCACCCGAAATGACCATATCTTTTCCTTCAAATTGGTCCGGATCTTTAACAATGTAGCGTACGCCTTTGTCTTCAAAATCAGCGATATTGCTAATAAGCGGTTTTCTAGGTTCAAAACTGCCTAATCCACCAGCAATCATTACTACGGGAGCGTGATGCTGTGTACCTCTGCTTGTGGTAACTATAAATGAATTATCTTCTTGTTTTTCGATACTGTCTGCGCGCTCGCCCAATGTAAACCCAGGCTTAAATGGCGCAGCTTGCTCCATCAGCTTATCTACTAATTCTCCTGCTAACACAGATGGATAGCCCGGAATATCGTAAATCGGCTTTTTTGGATAAATTTCGGCAAGTTGACCACCGGGTTGCGGAATGGCATCAATAAGATGACAACGAAGTTTCATAAGACCTGCTTCAAATATTGCAAAAAGTCCTACGGGCCCTGCCCCAATAATTATAATATCAGTTTTAATCATTTTTTTTCGAGTAATTTTTCTGTTAATGCATTCATAGCTACTATTTTTTGCTCAAAATCACCCTTTAAGCTGTTTCGATATTCGTATAGTTTATCTAGAAGTGCGTCTGTTTCTTCTGGTAAAAAGCCTTCAAGCCACTGACGCATTCGTTTTGCTAAAGTAGGAGATTTTCCGTTTGTTGAAATCGCGATTTTCAAATTTCCTTTTGTAACAATACCACCCATATAAAAATCACATAGCGGTGGATTGTCAGCCACATTGACCAATGTGTTTCTTTTTCGACATAGTTTGTAAACGCGTTCGTTTACTTTTGGCACATCTGTTGTGGCGATTACAATATTTTTCCCTCTTAAAAATTTTCTGTGAAAAGAACGCTTCATTACCGTGACGTTTTTGTCTGCAATAAACGCTTGTGTTTCTTCCCGCACCATTGGGCTAACAAGCGTAACTCTTGCATTCGGAGATGATTTAAATAGGAATTCTAGTTTTTCCAATGCTACAAATCCGCCCCCAACAACAAGGACATGCAATTGTTCTGTTTTTAAAAAAATAGGGTAGAGTGTATTCATATTTGTTGGATTTCCTTTTGAATATTCCACAATGCTGTTTTGTCTTCCACAGCAGATCCTACAAATATAGTGGCAGGATTGCTAACTCCCTCACTTTTAATACGTTTTACAATAGTATGAAGTGTTCCAGTCACCCATTTTTCGTTTGGTAGTGTACCGTTTTGAACAATTCCAACAGGGTAATCAGCAGGCTTGTATTTTTTGAATATAGATATGATTTCTTCAAGATGCGTCATGCCCATAAGAATCACCACAGTTGCTGATGATTGCGCTGCATGTGTAATATCTTCTGAAGGTTTTCCATCGCAAGTATATCCTGTTGTAATCCAAATGCTTTCATACATACAACGTTTGGTTAGTGGAATACGGTGTGCTGCAGCAATTCCTGTGAAAGATGAAATTCCAGGAATGAGTTTCGCCGAAATACCAAAGCGTTCTGCATGTGTGATTTCTTCCGCAGCTCGCGCAAATACGGATACATCGCCGCCCTTAAGACGAACCACATTTTTTCCTTCAAGAACAAAATCTACAAGCATGGTGTTTATCTCGGATTGCTTAAATGAATGTTCTCCTTTTCGCTTTCCTACAAAATAATGCTTGCCCAAGGTGTTGTGCGTCAATATAACAGGGTTTACTAATGCGTCATATAAAATAACATCCGCTTGCTCAACAGCACGAATGGCTTTTAGTGTGATCAGCTCTGGATCCCCAGGACCTGCACCAACAATAGTAAGGCTTCCGCTAATTTTGTTGTGCATGTCTAAATTCTTTTATCCAGTCCATTACGTGCAATGCTTCGTTGTAGTAGCTATTAGCAAATGCTTCGTTTGGGGAATTCGTATTTAATAGTCTTGTTACTTCGCCAAAAGATATTTTATCTATGCTATGATACGTTGGGAAATGCGTTTCAAAAGCATCAATAATAGAGTGGTGTGAATTGATTTTAGCAGAACGCGTTGTAAGTAGCGCTTTTGCTGCTCTAATTCTTCCAGCATAACTGTAATAAATACTGTTTGCCCATTCTTTCTTATCCAAAGTAGTTTTTGCTTTTTCAACATGTTCTTCTGCATCAAACAATAAGGTTTGAACGAGGTCAATTGTCACCCCCGCACATTCACCTACGCCAATGGCTTTTTTGTACATTTCCTCATTCCCCCAATCTACAAAATCCAAATCGGTGAGCGTAGTCGTGTCGGCATAGCCTTTTAGGTTTTGGTAGAAGTAATCTGTTTCTTTTCTCAGATAATACTGTAAAAACGATTCTTCTGACTGTGCATTTGTGTCAAAATCTTCCAATAACCAACGCAGCACTTGAGGAGTGCGCTTAGCAGGAACTTTCAATGCTTTGTCGGCATATCTCCCTTCGCCATTTCCTAATATGCCTCCACCCAACAATACTTGTGTAGCCGGAGCAATATTTCCATTCGCTTTTACTGTCATTCCTTGAAAACCAATATCAGCAATGGCATGTTGCCCACAGGCATTCATACACCCACTAATTTTAATGTTTAGGTCGTGTTTTGAGATTATTGATGGATATTCTTCTTCAATAACACGTTGTAATTCTTCAGCTAACCCCATGCTACTTGCAATTCCTAAATTACACGTATCTGTTCCTGGGCAAGCTACAATATCGTTGATTTTGTGATACCCTGCTTTTGCTAAGTCTAATTCCTGAAGGGCTTGGTAAAGTGCAGGCAGGTTAGCTTCTTTAATTCCTCTTAACAGTATACTTTGTCCAATGGTGAAGCGTAAGTCGTCGCCGCAAAATGAATCAACAACTTCGGCTAGTGCACGAGCTTTGTCAGATGAAATATCACCACGATCAATAGCAATTCCAACAGCTATAAATCCATCTTGCTTTTGTGGGAACACATTGATTTCTTTCCATTTTGCAAAATGAATATCTACAGCTTTGTCAGCGTCAAAATTGGCTGTGTTTACTGTTGTGTTTTCCGTTGGAACAACCTCAATTGTTTTTGGAAAAATAGCCTTGTAAACTTCTTGCACACGATTGTTAAAGGCTTCAAAACCTTGCTCTTTGATTAAGAACTTCATGCGCGCTTTGTTCCGGCGATTACGTTCTCCGTATTGGTCAAAAACGCGTACAACAGCTTCAGTGAACGGAATAAACTCCTCAACTGAAATAAACTCTTGAATGACATCAGCAACTCTTGGTTGCGCACCAATACCACCGCCAACAAGCATTTTGAATCCACGTGTACCATTTTGTACAGCAGGTATAAATCCGATGTCATGCGTAAATGTTATCGCGTCATCATTAGCTGAACTAGAAAAAGCGATTTTAATTTTTCGCCCCATATCTTGGCAAATGGGATTGCGCAAGAAATATTCAAAAAAGGCTTTTGCATAAGGCGTTACATCAAATGGCTCATTGGGGTCAACACCCGACATAGCCGATGCGGTTACGTTGCGAATGGTATTTCCACAAGCCTCTCGCAAGGTAATATCGTCTTGTTCTAATTCTGCCCAAAGTTCAGGAGTTCTATCTAACGACACGTAGTGAATTTGAATGTCTTGACGTGTGGTAATGTGTAAGTTACCGTTAGAGTATTCGTCTGAAACCTGAGCAATTCTACGCAATTGTTTTGCTGAACATTTCCCATAAGGAATTTTAATGCGCACCATTTGCACACCTTGCTGGCGCTGTCCGTAAACACCTCGTGCTAAACGAAGGCTTCGGAACTTCTCTTCGTCCATTTTCCCTTCCTTAAACGCAAATATTTTGCGTTCTAAGTCAAGGATATCGTATTCAACAATGGGGTCTTCTATTTCGGTTCTAAAACTTTTCATGTGGTTTCTATAAATCCAACACCTGCGGTGTTGAATGTGTTTGGATCGATTAAAATAAATGCACCTAATGCAGGGTTGTCTTTATAAGATTTTGTGGTAATGGGTTGCGCCAGTGCCAATCCACCTTTGCCAATATCATTGAGCTCTAGTTGATTTGCTTGACGGTTTTCTAGTGCTTCTAAATCAATTTTAGAACGTACATGTTGCACCTTTACCAAACTACGTTGGATACCTTGCTGCAACCAATATTTGTTACCAGGAGTTAATGGCGTGTCTTGCATCCAGCAAAACGTTGCGCTTAAATTTTTCCCGCTATTGACATTCGCTTTTTCGTTGAGGATGCTATCACCTCTAGAGGCATCAATTTCATCAACTAAAAGTATGGTACCGTTTTCTCCTGCTGAGATTCTTCCTGTACTTTCTCCATACTTTTCAATGCGTTTGATGATGCTTTTTCTTCCTGACGGATGAATGTTAATTGCATCGCCAACAGCAAAACTTCCTGAACGGACATTTCCCGCAAAGCCACGATAATCGTGTAATTCTTCACGTTTTGGACGAATTACATATTGAATTTGAAAGGCACCGTCATTTGCTTGGTTGCTTTCCAAAGGAATCGTTTCAATTAAACTGAGAAGCGGTTCGCCTTTATGCCAATTTAATTTTTCAGAAGTACTCACGACATTTTCGTTATACAAAGCCGATACAGGTGTGTAGTGATAGGTTACACCCTCTTGTCCGTGTTTGTCGACAAGACTTTCAAGCGTTGTTTTTATATTCTCAAAAACATCCTGACTGTAATCTACCAAATCCATTTTATTGACAGCAAATATGATTTGCTTAATACCCAAAAGTTGGGTGATAAAAAAGTGACGTTTGGTTTGCTCAATAACTCCTTTTCTAGCATCTAAAAGAATGATGCTTGCTTGCGCCGTTGAGGTACCTGTTACCATGTTTCTTGTATATTCTACATGACCAGGAGAATCAGCAATAATGAATCTTCTTTTTGGTGTAGAGAAAAAGATGTGTGATACGTCAATAGTGATGCCTTGCTCACGTTCTGTTAGCAAGCCGTCAGTGGCTAAGGACAAGTCTAAATATCCAAAACCGCGTGCAGCACTTTTTTCTTCAATGTGCTGAATTTGATCTGTTTTTAATGCCCCAGTCTCGTAAAGAAGTCTACCAATTAAGGTGCTTTTTCCGTCATCTACGCTTCCTGCGGTGGCAATTTTAATGAGTTCCATATTAAAAATATCCTACTTTTTTGCGTTCTTCCATTGCTCCTTCTGAACGTTTGTCATCCATACGTGCACCACGTTCTGAAAAATTAGAGCCTCCAATTTCATTAATAATCGTATCGAGTTCTGTTGCTTCGGAAAGCACGGCTGCAGTACAGCTCATGTCTCCAACTGTGCGAAAACGTACTGAAGTATGTTTGCGTTCGTCGTTTTCTTCCACGTTTACATAATCCGATACGGGCATCCATTGATTATCACGCATAAACACTTCGCGTTCATGTGCGTAATAGATAGATGGGATTTCAAGTTTTTCTTGACGGATGTAATGCCAAACGTCTAATTCTGTCCAATTGCTTATGGGAAATACACGAACGTTTTCGCCGTTGTTAATCATGCCGTTAAGCATGTCAAACAATTCTGGACGTTGTAATTTTTCATTCCATTGTCCAAAATCATCACGAACTGAAAACACACGTTCTTTGGCACGCGCTTTTTCTTCATCGCGACGTGCACCTCCCATACATGCGTCAAACTTGTGTTTTTCAATAGTACTTAATAGGGTAGTGGTTTGCAAACTATTACGGCTTGCGTGTCTCCCTTTTTCTTCAACTACGTTTCCTGCATCGATATCGTCTTGTACACTTCCAACGATAAGGCGGAGTCCATGCTCAGCGACAAGCTTATCGCGTAGTTCAATAGTTTCTGGAAAATTATGCCCAGTATCTATATGTACTAACGGAAATGGGATGCTTGCTGGCGCAAATGCTTTTTGTGCCAAGTGCAATAGGGTAATGGAATCTTTTCCTCCCGAAAAAAGCAAACACGGATTGTTAAATTGTCCTGCTACTTCTCGGATGATGTAAATGGATTCTTCTTCTAATTGTTTAAGGATACTCATGATTTAATTGTATGTAGTCCACATTCTTTTTTACTTGTTTCCCACCACCAGCGACCTGCGCGTATGTCTTCTCCAGGCTCGATAGCTCGTGTACAGGGGGCACAACCAATGCTGACATAGCCTTTGTTGTGTAATTTGTTTTGTGGTACGTTGTGTGTGTCCAAATATTCGGTTACATCTTCCAACGACCAGTGCAATAGCGGATTGAATTTTAAAATCCCAAAAGACGCGTCATAACTGAAAAAATCCAAGTCTGAGCGGTTTTGCGATTGACTTTTACGCAAACCTGTAATCCAAACATTTTGGTTTGCTAACGCACGCTTTAAGGGTTCTATTTTTCGAATGTTACAGCATTCTTTTCTGTTATCAACAGAGTTGTAAAAGCTATTAGGACCTTTTGAAGCCACTAAGTTTTCTACCGAATTTGTATTGGGTGCAAACACATTGATACGCGTTTTAAACTTGCGTTGCGTTACATCAAGAACATCATAGGTTTCTTGAAAAAGACGACCTGTGTCTAGCGTGAAAATTTCAATAGGTAGTTTTTGTGTCGCAATATGATGCGTAATAACTTGATCTTCTTGACCCAGTGAGGTAGAAAATGTAATATTCCCTAAGTTCTGTTCGAGTAGAAAATCAAAAAGCGCAGTTAAAGAGGGTGTTGCGCTTAGTTTTTCGTTCAATTCTTTTGCGATCAATACACTCATTTTCTTCCCCATTTAATCTTGTTCCAAACGCGTTCGTGAGCGACGTATAAAATCATTTTGGTTACTAATTCGATACCACCAATCGAAAGCGCAAATGCCAATTTTCCAGTAATGAGGTATGAAATAATAATGGTGTCGATAGTTCCAATAATCCTCCAACTCACCGACTTTAACAGCGAACGCGAAAAACGTTCCTGCTGATCAGTACGTTTTTCCTTTTTAGACGATATTATAAATTGATCTACTATCATGTTTGTTAAATACTGGACAAATATAATAAATACTATCAAATAGATAGGATTAATAGATTATATTTTTTTACATTTGTTACATGATATCAAATAAGTGTAAATACGCCATCAAAGCTTTAACGTATATCGCTCGTAATGACGATGGTACAAAGGCAGTCATGACTTCGGATATTGCACAAGAACAGGATATTCCACGTAAGTTTTTGGAAATTATTTTACGCGATTTACGGAATAACCGCATTTTAGAGAGCAAGAGAGGTAAAGATGGCGGCTTTAGACTCTTACGACCAGCGGAGGATATTAGCCTAACGGAAATCATGCGTATTATTGACGGACCCATTGCCATGTTGCCATGCGTTTCTTTAAATTATTATCGTTCATGTGACGATTGTAATGAAGACAAATGTGAAGTTAAAGGCGTTTTTGAGCAAGTACGCGACAGAACCCTAGAAGTATTGAATGGAAAAACAATAAAATCACTAATCTCAGACTAATTATGAAGCGGCCAGGGGCATTTTGCAAAAGCCTATGTCTTAAAACAAAAAAACCATACAAGTAAACTTGATGGTTTTTCGTTTCAAGCCCTAATCGCTTGTCTGCGGAGAAAGAGGGATTCGAACCCCCGGAGGTGTGACCCTCAACAGTTTTCAAGACTGCCGCATTCGACCACTCTGCCATTTCTCC
>JAACDD010000169.1 GCA_009937085.1 Bacteroidota bacterium | reverse complement strand
GGAACTTGATACCAAATAATTGGGTTTTGGGTAATGGATAATAATACTTGGTTGGCATCTAGAGATTTGTAGTGATCGGACTTACTGACCTTACGCACCAATTCGGAAGCAAAAGTATTGGCAGGCTTCATACGCCCCCCTTGGTCTTGTATGACCAACGCGCCAAACTTAGCAGCCTCATCGGCGTTCATAGCATCGGCTTGAAGCACCGAGTCAATTGCAAAACTTGGTGGCCTATGTTGATGCTGAGCAAAAGCTAGAGTTGAAGTCAAAAAGAGGATTAAAGTCAACGCGGCTTTTTTGATGCGTATGTCCTCCAACATTTTAGCAAGCTTCTTAAAACGTGTTTTTCCAAAAAACATCAAGCCCAACAAGCCTATATAAAGCAAGAAATAACCTGCATAGGTAACGGCTGTACCCAATGCATCGTGATTTACCGATAGTACCGTTCCCTTTTCATCTGGGTCAAAAGATGCCTGAAAAAAGCGATAGCCTTTGTGATTGAGAATGTGGTTCATATAAATATCATGGTCAAAAGTAGGGTCGTCCAGTACCGTTACCCTACTCATAAAGCTGCTGTAGCTTTTTTCAGTACCCGGATACTTTTCAGCGATAAAGTCATTGAGTTTAATAGCAAATGGGAGTTCAACTTGTTTTGAACCGTAGGTAACCCGAAATTCTAAACCGCCAAGTTCAACTTGAGCAGGAGGATTCGCAACGCCCTTGGCGCCTAAAACGGTTAGTTGCTCTTGCGCACCATTAGCAGTTAATTGTATTGTTAGAGCGTCCTGTATGGCGGTTTCCTTGTCTTCAACAGGCACAATTTGATATGAACCAATCATGGCAGGTTCTGGAAACACAAACTGCATCCCGGCGGCACTGTAGAGTGTACGCAACATCAAGGGTTGTGATGCATTTGCAAGTAGACTTCCTTGCTGCTGGTCGGCCATGCGAAGGTAAGTGCCTTCAAAAGGCGATTGAATACTGTAATTGTTCTCTTCGTCTAGCGTAATATTAACAGCACCATCGGTATAGGCATTAAAGGCAAATAATATGTTGTGGATATTGGCCACCTCGCCCATTTTAAGAAAGTGATCATGTCGATTCCCATCACCCGCTTCAACAATCTTGAGGAACATATCGCCATTGATATCTTCAACCAGTGTTTCTTCAGCGCCATTTATAAAGTTTACATAGGAAACAGAAAAGGGTATGCCGTTAAAATCATTTTTCCAGCTAAACGAATTACTAGCAGCCTCGGCAAATAAAAGATCATCTTCTAGCAATTTTCTTCTTGGTTGCCCATCTATTTCGCCATCGACAAATACAGATAAATATGTTTTTTCAGATAAATATTGTTGAGTAGACTCCCCTTCTCTAATGGGCATAACGCCTTCGAAACCAATATAACGCGTAATACCAGCCCCCACGATGATAAGTATCCACGACAAATGTAGTAACAACAATGGCCATTTTTCCCATCTTAATAGACGGTATCTTTTGATGTTTCCCATAAAATTGACGACGAAGAAAATCATCATTACTTCGAACCACCAAGCGTTGTAAATCCAAATACGAGCCGTGGTCGTATTGTGTGCGCTTTCTACAAAAGTTCCAACTGCCATAGCGATAGAAAACGCAATAAATAGCATGGCTGTTAAACGAGTTGAAAACAGAAAAGAAAGCAAGCGAGTTGCTGGGTTCATGGCAAATTTTTTACAAAATTAAGTAATTGGCTATGAACCACCTACCATGTAAAAGAAGAATTTATTTCTTTAGCCAATTGTTGGCAAAATCACAAGATTGGTTGTCGCGATTTACACTGATATAGGTGTCCGAAATTTTTTCAGTCATCCATTCTTCAATGACCTTAAGTTGCTTTTCTTTTAGGGCTAAATCCTTTATACGAACATAGTCTTGGGCATAATCAGCAATGTGTTCATTAAACCGGTTAGTAACCATAACAATCTTATACGTTTTGTTCCCTGAGCGATCTTCCTCTAGCAGCGGAATAGAAATATCATTGTCCTCAAGCTTTAGTATTTGGCTGTATAGCTGCGGGTCAAGTTTTGTAAGTTCAAAACGGGTATCACCAGTTGCAGGGTTAATTAATACACCACCATTAGCGCGTGTAATTTGATCATCAGAAAATTCACGTGCAGCATCAGCGAAGCTAATTTCGCCATCGTCTATACGCTTCTTAATAAGTTTGAGTTGGTTTTGTGCTTCTCCCAAAGCGACATTTGATACCGTAGGCACGAGAAGTACATGACGTACATCTAACATACGACCACGAATTCTATCAACCATTACAATGTGCCAACCAAAATCAGTTTTGAACGGTTGGGAAATTTCACCTTCTTGTAAACGATAAGCTTGCTCTCGAAACTCCTTTACCATTTGCGGACGCTTTCTATCTAGTGTATAACGACCTCCTCTTGAACGTGAGCCAGGGTCTTGAGAATATAAGATTGCCTTAGATGAAAACGAAGAACCGTTTTCAAGTACGTCATTGCGCATGGTCTCGAGTTGTTCCACAATTCGCTTCTCTTCTTCTTGGGAAACCTTTGGCTTAATTACAATCTGTGCCACTTCAAGCTCAGAGCCAAAAATGGGTAAATCTTCTTTGGGAATGGAGTTGAAAAAAACTTTTACCTCATCTGGAGTAACTTCAACGTCCTCAACAATTTTTGATTGCATGCGCTGTGAAAGCTGTTGAATACGATTAACCTCAAATAGGTCGGCTCTAAAACTTTGTTCGTCCTTCTTTTTGTAGAACTCCAAGACTTTTTCAATATCACCAAATTGACCCACAAAGTAGTCGATGGTTTGCTCAACGTAATTATTTATATCATCATTGCTAACCTCAATACTGTCTTGCTCGGCGTGATGGGCGTATAATTTATCTTCCATCAACTTGCCCAACAGATTACAACGTGAAACTTCTGCGGTTGAAACGCCTTGAGATTCAAGTTCTATATAGGCCTTATCAACATCAGACTCAAGAATAACATAATCACCAACAACAGCTGAAACACCATCAATTTTGAGGCGCTTTTTAGCCGTAATCGAATCTTGTGAAAAACCAAGTACACCGAGCAGTAAACAACATAATGTTACTATTTTATTCATAGATCTCGAGTGTTTTGTTTTTAATGGCTTCTTCTAAAATATCGTTATCAAACTGCCGCATGGTTTCAAGCTTCCGTTTGTTTAATAAAATCTGTTTCAAAGTTGGATTTATGTGAGACAATGGTGCTATTTCATTTCTACGTCTAACTTCTTCCACAAAAACCAAATATAAGTCTATTGAGTCTTCTATTTCAAAAAAACGTTTACTTTTTAAATAGCGGTCATATTCTTGTGGTGAAGACCTATTTATACGATTGAAAAAAGCTTGTGGTCTAAACCAAACACTGTCGTTGAGATATGCACTGTTAAACTGCAATGAAATAGAGTCTAAATAGTTGCGATCACTATCGTTGAACCTTCTCAACGCCCTGCTCACACTCGCTTTATTAAAGTTAGCCAGTGGAAGCTGAACATAACGCCCCCTAACCAAGTCTTGGTGAAGTTTAAAGTTTTGCTTGTTCTCTTTGTAATAGGCTTCAATTTCTTGAGGGGTTAGCAAAGT